>NZ_JBHJUW010000146.1:0-22032 GCF_042268205.1 Streptomyces sp. NPDC056160 | reverse complement strand
GTATCGGGGTGGTGCTGGCCATGCTGAAGGGATCTCCTGTCTCGCCCATCCAGACTAACCCGATAAACCGGGTGTCTCAGCCGAGGCTGTCAGAGAGGGGAGGCCGGCCCGTGCCCGCGGCGGGGCCCGCCGTCAGGTGCCGCGCGGCCAGGAGACGGCGGTGGCCGCGGTCGCGGAGGTGACCGCGGCCAGCCGCGCGAAGTCCAGCGTCGCGGGCGCATCGGTCGGCCGGTGGTAATGCGGATTGCGGAAGTTGGCCGTCTCGGTGAGCATCAGCGCCGGGATCCGCCGGTTCCAGAAGGGCGCGTGGTCGCTGCGCCCGAGATGGCCCGCGGGCGGGACGGCCAGGCCGATGAGCAGGCCCAGCGGGCCGTCGGGCCGCGGGTCCCGCAGGAGGATGCCGCGCAGGCCGGGTGAGGCCGCGGCGGCGGCCCGCTGCCAGTACGCGGCCGCCGCGGCCGAGGAGCGCCGGTGCACCACGAGTGTGAAGTCGCCCCGCAAGCCATCGGCGCGGGTGGCCGCCGCCTCGGAACAGGCGGCGGCGAAGCCTGCCGGCAGCCGCTGGCTGCCCGGTGTGTCGTCGAAGTAGCCCACCGACTCCAGGCAGATCATCCCGGCGACGCGCCCGCCCCGGCCGAGTGCGCGGGCGGCGTGCCGGGCGCCGATGAGCCCGAGTTCCTCCATGTCGAAGATGGCGAGGGTGACCGGGGGCGGCAGGGGGAGCCGGGCCAGCAGCCGCGCGATCTCCAGCACCACCGCCACCCCGGAGGCGTTGTCGTCCGCTCCCGGGCTGCCCTCGACGCTGTCGAGATGCGCGCCGACCAGCACCGCGGGACCCTCGGAGGCGCCGGGCAGGGTGGCGATCAGGTTGGCACCGCGCAACCGGCGGTGCAGGCGGGGCTTCAGCGCGAGCGCCCGGTGCCCGTGCCGGTCGGTCGCGCCGATGCGCCAGCGCAGGTCGAACGGCTGCCGCTCCACATGCCAGCCCGCGTCGGCCAGTTGTTCACGCACATACCCCTCGGCGCGCTGCATCGCCTGCGGCGCACGCCGGCGGCTGCGTGTCCCGGCGGCCAGGAACTCCACGTCCCGGCGCAGCCGTGAGACGTCCGCGTCCGCGAACGGTCCGCTGCCGCCCGGTGCGGGTATGCCCTCATCCATAGCCCCTCCGGGTCTCGACAAGGTGTGTGGTGCGCCGAGAAACCTAACACTTGCCGTCAGGGGTACCCGTACCCCCGGGCACGGCCGCTGCCCGTCAACCGGCGCACCTGGGCACGGTCGGCGCTCATGCACCGGTGTACAGGGTTTCGGCGGGTCGGCGCCGGACGGCGCGCGAGGCGGGCACCGCGGCGAGGGCGGCGGCACCGGCGACCGCGGCCACGGCGAGCAGGACCAGGAACAGCGGCGAGGGGCCAGCCGCGATGCCGGCCCCGATGCCGTTGGAGCGTCCCTGGGCGTCGATCAGCCAGTGGGCGAGCGGCAGGCCCAGCGCCATGGCGAGCGCGACGGCGGCCAGGGCCGTGCAGGCGGTCGCCGTCACCGTGATCGCCGTGACCTGGCGGGGTGTCAGTCCGATCGCCCGCAGGGTCGGCAGGTCGCGTTCGCCCTCGCGCACGGTGCTGCCGATCGCGGCCAGCAGCTCGATCAGCCCGATCAGCGCGAGCACGCAGACGAGACCGGCGACGAGACCGCGCAGGGAGGACAGCCCGTCGGCGGGGTTGGGCACCGGGTGCACGTCGAGGTGCCCGTGCCCGGACCTGAGCAGAGCCGCGCCCACCTGGTGCGGATCAGCGTCCGGGCGCAGGCGTACCTGGTAAAGGGTGGCGCTCAGTCCGGGGTCGTTCTCGCGCAGGGTGTCCAGGGAGGTGGAGATGACCCGCCCGGCGTTCGCCGGTTCGATGCTGCGGCCCACGATGTGCAGCACCTGCGGCTGACCGGCCACCGTCATGCGGACCCAGTCGCCCACGTGCGCGTCCAGCAGGTCGAGCAGGCCCTGGCCGGCGACCGCCTCGTCAGGCCCGTGTGCGGCACGGCCCTCGGCCACGCGGTACGGGTAGGGGTCCTGGCGCGTGCCGAAGCCGCGCAGCGCGATCGTGGACGTCTGCCCCGGTACCAGCGCGGCCAGTTGCACCCCCGAGTACACGGCTGCGACGCGTGGCTCACGCCCGAGTACGGACCGGGTCTGACGGTCGCTCGGCGTGCCGTCCGTGCGGACCGTGAGCGAGGCCGGAAGGCCGAGGCGCTCGGGCCGGCCGTGGAAGCGGTCGATGGTGGTCCAGGCGCTGGCCGCGACCACGATGAGCAGCAGCGGCAGGGCGAACCTGCCGACCGTGGCCAGGGTGCGCCAACGGCTGGTGAGGGTCCGGTGCCAGCCCAGCAGCACGCCGGGCGGCAGCCGCAGACCGAGGGCGCGGCGCGCGGCGCCGGTCAGCCGCCCGCCGGACACCGCCGTCCCGCGCGGCACCGGCACGGGCGGCACCAGGCCCGCCCGCCAGGCCGCCAGGCCGGTGACCGCGCCGATGAACAGCACCGTGCAGGCCGGCACCGTGAACAGGGCCGCGCTGTGCCCCGGCAGTCCCTGCCACACACCGACCGCGTCCCCGAGCCGGCCCGGCAGACGCGTCCCCAGTGCCCGGGCGAGGACCGCCGCTGCCGCGGAACCGAGCACCGCGTACGCCACATGCTGCAGCAGGAAGAGCCGGACCACCTGGCCGGGGGTGAAACCGATGGCCTTCAGCACGGAGATGTCCCGCAGGTGTCCGCGGATCCGGGCGCCGATCGCGCCGTGCACGGCGAGCCCCGCCGCCAGCAGCGCCGCCAGGCCGAACAGGCCGAGCACCTGGCCGAGTAGCCGGTCGTCGCCCTGGGCTTCGGCCCGTGCCTGCCGCCAGGTGGAGACCTCGCCGACCACCCCGGCGCCCAGCACGGTGACGGCCCGCTGGACGGCGTAGTCCGTGTCGTCGGGATCGGTCAGGCGCAGCCCGACGACCTCGCCGCCGCCGTCGCGGACCGCGCCGGGCGGCGCCCACACGAGCCCCGGCTGCTCACCCGGCCGGTAGCGGGGTTCGGCGCTCTCGGCGACGCCGACCACGGTCAGGGTGCGTGTGGTGTCCGGCAGCGTGAGCGTGTCCCCGGGCTCGGCGAGCAGGGCGCGGGCGAGGCTGCTCTCCAGGACCACGCCGCCCGCGTCCCGCGGTTCGAGCCAGTGGCCGGAGACGACGAGGGGCCGGTCCACCGACGGCAGGGCCGGGGTGCCGCGTAGTTCGACCGAGGCGCGCACTCCTCGCGAGGACACGGTGGCGAACGCGTCGGGGTAGGGTCCGGCCACGGCTTCCACGCCCTCCAGCGAGGCGAGGAGCCCGGTGCCGGCGTTCTTGGCGGTGTGGATCCACACGTGTGCGCCGCGAGACTGTGTGAAGACCCGCTGCCACGGGTTGGTGGCGTATCCGAACAGCGCTGTGGCCAGCAGCAGCGAGACGACGATGCCTGCCGTGGCCAGCACGAGGAAAAGCGCCTCCCCGCGGTGGGTACGCAGATCGGAGTGCGCCCAGCGCACAGCGGCTCGCACGGTCTCAGCCCCTCGGACGGTTCAGGTGCCGCGGACCGCCGCTCATCGGGGCCGCTCCTTTAGCTCCAGCACACGTGTGATGCCCTTGCCCGGTGTGGGCGCCCCGTCCAGCTCCGCGTCGTCGGCGATCCGGCCGTCGAAGAAGCTGATCACCCGGTCGGCGGCGCTGGCCAGCCGGGCGTCATGGGTGACGAGCACGATCGCCTGGCCACGCCGGTGGAAGCGGGACAGCAGCCGCATCACCTCGCGGGTCCCCTTGCTGTCGAGGCTTCCGGCCGGCTCGTCGGCCAGGAGCAGCGGGGGGTGGTTGACCAGGGCGCGGGCGAGGGCCACCCGCTGCTGTTCGCCGCCGGACAGCTCGCCGGGCATGCTGCGTTCCTTGCCGTCCAGCCCCAGTTCGCCGAGCAGTTCCTCGCGCTCGGCGCGGGCCTGCCTGGCCGTGCGGCCGGCGAGCAGGGCGGGCAGCTCGACGTTGTCGGCGACGGACAAGTTGGAGACCAGGTTGAAGAACTGGAAGACGATCCCGACGGTCCGCCTGCGCTCCTCGGCCCAACGGGCCTCGCTGTAGGAGTCGGTGCATCGGCCGTCCAGCCAGATGCTTCCGCTGTCGGGCCGTTGCAGCCCGCCGAGCAGGTGGAGCAGGGTCGACTTGCCGGCACCGGAGGGCCCGGTGACCGCCACGAACTCGCCCCGTGCTACCGAGAGGTCGATCCCGCGTACGGCGTGTGCGGGCGCACCCTCGCCGTAGTGGGTCTTCGTCAGGCGCTCAGCCCGCAGCACGGGGGGGGCGGCGGTCTGCGCCCGGGGAGAGCGCCCGTCACTCATGGCGGTCGTTCACTCCTGCTCCTCCAGTTCCTCCTGACACCGCTCCAGCCAGTCCAGATCGGCCTGGAGGTGCAGCATGGCGCCCTCGATGAGCAGCTGCGCGATCCGGTTGTCCCGGTCCTCGGCCGCGGCCAGTCTGGACAGCTGGCGCATGGTGTTGAGGTACTGCCGCCGCTGCTGGTTGATGAGGGCGATCTGGTCGGCGAGGCCGGTCTGCGGGGCGAGGGCGAGCTTCATGAAGAACTCGTCCCGCACCCGCGGTTCGTCCTCGGACTGCGCGAACCAGGTGCGCAGTTCATCCCGTCCGGTGTCGGTGAGGTGGTAGATCTTCTTGTTGGGCCGGCTGGACTGCTCGACCTGTTCCCCCTGGATCAGGCCGGACTTCTCCAGGCGTCCCAGTGTCACGTAGATCTGGCCGACGTTCGGCTGAGGATACGCTGAGCCGAGCAGTTGCTCAAGGTCCTGCTTCAGCTCGTAGCCGTGCGCGGGGCCGCGGGCGAGAAGGGCCAGGAGGGGCAGGCGCACTCGTGCAGTCCTCCTAGCCTTGTCATCTGCCTGTTGTGCTCCAGACTCTAGTATCGCCCATACCTAACGGGTATACATGGGCTGACGCTCGGCGAAGGTGCCGGCGCCGGTGTGCAAGGAGGAACCTATGCGGTGGATACGGGCCACCGGTAGGGGTCTTCTCGCACTGGTCGTGGTCATGACCGGCTACGTCGCTTCGGGCGCCCGCGCCGACGAGGGTGGCGGCAGTACGCGCGGCCCGCTCACCCTGGCCACCGCGGGGGACCTCACCGGCTATCTCGGCCCTCTCCTGGAGGGCTGGAACAGGACTCACCCCGCGGAGCGGGTGACGCTGGTCGAACTGCCCGACTCCGCCGACGAGACGCACGCGCAGATGGCCACCGACCTGCGCGGCGGTGACCGCAGCCGCTTCGACGTCCTCAACATCGACGTCAACTGGACCTCGGAGTTCGCGGCGGCCGGCTGGATCCGCCCGCTGCCGGCCGGGCGCTTCCCGCTGAAGTCCTTCCTGCCGCCGGTCGTCGACACGGCGACCTACGACGGCCGCCTGTACGCCGTCCCGTACGTCACCAACGCCGGGCTGCTCCTGTACCGCAAGGACGTGCTCGCGAAGGAGGGCGTGCCGCCGCCGCGCACCTGGGCCGAGCTGGAACGGGACGCCAGGACCATCGCGCCGGAGTACGGACTCGACGGCTACGCGGGCCAGTTCCTGTCCTACGAGGGGCTCACCGTCAACGCGGCCGAGGCCGTGTACTCCGCCGGCGGCACGATCCTCGGCGAGGAGGGCCGGCGCGTCACCGTCGACTCGGCCGCGGCCCGCGAGGGCATCGGCTTCCTGGCGCGCGGGCTGCGCGAGGGCTGGATCCCCCGGGCGGCGCTGTCGTACAAGGAGGAGGAGTCCAAGCAGGCCTTCCAGGACGGCCGCCTGCTCTTCCTGCGCAACTGGCCCTACGCCTATGCCGTCGCCTCCGCCGAGGGATCCTCGGTCGCCGGGAAGATCGGCGCGGTGCCGCTGCCCGGCCCGGACGGACCCGGCACGAGCGTGCTGGGCGGATCCGACCTCGCCGTCAACACGCACGCCCGGCACCCGGAGTCCGCCGAGCGCCTGATCCAGTACCTCACCGGTGAACAGGTCCAGCGGCAGGTGCTCACCCGGGGAGCGCTGCCCCCGGTCCGGGCGGACCTCTACCAGGACCCGGAGCTGGTGCGGCGGTTCCCCTACCTGCCGACCCTGCGCGCCGCCGTGCTCGCCGCCGCGCCGCGCCCCAAGAGCCCGCGCTACGACCAGGTCAGCCTGGTGGTGCAGGCGGTCGTCCATGACGCGCTGACCGGGCAGCAGACGCCCGAGCAGGCCGTGCGCCGACTGGCGCGGGAACTGGACGACATCACCCGTCGCTAGTCACACCTCATAGTTACTTGTTAGGTAACGCGGTCATAACACACTGCTGCCTTATGTCCACTTTTGGTTCGTTTTTGTGGAGGCAATTGCCCAGTAGTCTCGGCCACTTCGTTGACAGCTGCGTGAAACACATACATAACATGCATGCACAACGACGGGCTTTCAGAGACAGGTCAATCATGTGAACAGGCATCGTTGGTGGCGTGACGCCGTGATCTACCAGGTGTACGTCCGCAGCTTCCTGGACAGCACCGGCGACGGAGTCGGCGATCTCGCCGGGGTCCGCGCGGGGCTGCCCTATCTGAAGAAACTCGGGGTCGACGGCGTCTGGCTGAGCCCCTTCTACCGCTCGCCGCAGCACGACCACGGCTACGACGTGGCCGACTACTGCGACGTGGATCCGCTCTTCGGGGACCTCGCGGAGTTCGACCGGCTGATGACCGCGGCCCGTCGGCTCGGCGTCAAGGTGCTCCTCGACATCGTCCCCAACCACTGCTCCAGCGAGCACCCCTGGTTCCGTCAGGCGCTCGATTCCCCTCCCGGCAGCCCGGCCCGCGCCCGCTTCCACTTCGCCGACGGCCGCGGACCCGACGGCGCCGAGCCGCCCAACAACTGGCACGCCATGTTCGGCGGCCCCGCCTGGAGCCGGGTCACCGAGGCCGACGGCCGGCCCGGCCAGTGGTACCTGCACATGTTCACACCCGAACAGCCCGACTGGAACTGGCGCACCCCCGAGGTGGCCGCCGAGTTCGACCGCGTCCTGCGGTTCTGGCTCGACCGGGGCGTGGACGGCTTCCGCATCGACGTCGCCGCCGGGCTGTTCAAACACCCCGACCTGCCCGACTCACCCGACCCCGAGGCCGACGCCCGCACCCGCGACTCGGTCAACCCGCTCGCCTGGAACCAGCCCGAGGTCCACGACGTGTGGCGGCGCTGGCGCTCCCTGTGCGAGGAGTACACCGCCCGGGACGGCCAGGAGCGGCTGCTCGTCGGTGAGGTGTCCGTCCCCACCGCACGCGAACACGCCCGGTACGTCCGCCCCGACGAACTGCACCAGGCGTTCTTCTTCGACCTGCTCAGCGCCCCTTGGGACCCCGACGCCTTCCGCAAGGTCGTCTCCGAGGCCATGCAAGACATCGCCGGCACCGGCTCCACCGTCACCTGGGTCCTCAACAACCACGACCAGGTCCGCACCGTCACCCGCTACGGCGAGCCCGCCCCCGAGGGCAGCGGGCTGGGCGCCGCCCGCGCCCGCGCCGCCGCGCTGCTGATGCTCTCCCTGCCCGGGGCCGCGTACATCTACCAGGGCGAGGAACTGGGCCTGCCCGAGGTCGTCGACCTGCCCGACGACGTGCTCACCGACCCGATCTTCCGCCGCACCGGCAGCCGGGCCCGCATCCGCGACGGCTGCCGGGTCCCGCTGCCCTGGTCCGGCCAGGCATCCCCCTTCGGCTTCACCTCCGGCACGGAGAACGCCAAGCCGTGGCTGCCGCAGCCCGAGTACTTCGCCGAGTACGTCACCGACCGCGCGCTCGCCGACACCCGGTCCTTCTGGCACCTCTACCGCGAGGGCCTGCAACTGCGCTCCGCGCTGCCGCAACTGGGCGAGGGAACGCTGCGCTGGCTCGACACCCCGCCGGGGATCCTCGCCTTCACCCGCGGCGACGGCCTGGTCTGCGCCGTCAACTTCGGTACGGCCCCCACACCCGCCCCGGTGCCCGGCACCCCTCTGCTGGCCAGCGGCCCGTGCCCGCCCGGTGTGCTCGCCGGATCCACCGCCGCCTGGTGGATCACCGACCCCGCCGGCCTCTGAATCCTCCGTCAGTCAGTTCCCCACCCCTGAAGGGACATCAACGATGATGCGACGACGTACCGCACTTCTCACGGGCTGCACCGCCCTCGTCCTCGCCCTCGGCGCCACCGCCTGCGGCAGCGACGACCCCGTCTCGGCGGGGGGTGGCAGCAAGGCACTGAGCGGCCAGACGGTCACCGTGGCCGGCGTCTGGACCGGAAGTGAGCAGAAGAACTTCCAGAAGGTGCTGGACGCCTTCACCGCGAAGACCGGGGCGAAGACCCAGTTCGTCTCCACGGGCGACAACGTGTCGACCGTGATCGGCAGCAAGATCGAGGGCGGCAACGCCCCCGACGTCGTGATGGTCCCGCAGGTCGGCGTGCTCCAGCAGTTCGCCGAGAAGGGCTGGCTCAAGCCGCTGTCCGCCACCGCCCAGCAGTCCGTCGGCGCGAACTACGCACCCGTCTGGAAGAAGTACGGCAGCGTCGGCAACACCCTGTACGGCCTGTACTTCAAGGCCGCCCACAAGTCGACCGTCTGGTACAGCCCCGACGCGCTCACCCAGGCAGGGGTCCAGCCGCCGGCCACCTACGCGGACATGCTCAAGGCCGGGCACACCGTCTCCGACTCCGGACTCGCCGCCTTCGCGGTCGCCGGGGAGGACGGCTGGACCCTCACCGACTGGTTCGAGAACATCTACCTCTCCCAGGCCGGACCCGAGAAGTACGACGCGCTCGCCGCACACCACCTGAAGTGGACCGACGCCAGTGTGGTCAAGGCACTGGACACGCTGGGCAAGCTGTTCAAGGACAAGCAGCTGATCGCGGGCGGCCAGAAGGAGGCCCTGAACACCGACTTCCCCGGCTCGGTGGAGAAGGTCTTCGGCCCCAAGCCCGAGGCCGGCATGGTCTACGAGGGCGACTTCGTCGCCGGCGTCGCCCACGACCAGTTCGGCAGGACCGTGGGCAAGGACGCGAACTTCTTCCCGTTCCCCCCGGTCGACGGCGGCAAGGCGCCGGTGGTCAGCGGCGGTGACGCCGCAGTCGTCCTCAAGGACGGCAAGAACAGCAAGGCCGGCATGCAGCTCGTGGAGTACCTCGCCACCCCGGAGGCCGCGGGCGTGTGGGCGAAGGCGGGCGGCTTCCTCTCCCCGAACAAGGCGCTCGACCTCGCCACCTACGGCGACGACGTCACCCGGGCCACCGCCAAGTCCCTCATCCAGGCCGGCGACACCGTCCGCTTCGACATGTCGGACCAGGCACCCGCCTCGTTCGGCGGCACCAAGGGCGTGGGCGAGTGGAAGCTGCTCCAGGACTTCCTGCGCGACCCGTCGGACCCCAAGGGCACCGCCGCCCAGCTGGAGGCCGCCGCGGCCAAGGCGTACCAGGGCCAGGGCTGATCCGACATGACCGCCACCACACTCACCAAGGAGGCGGCGGCGGGTCCCCCGCCGCCGGCCGCCCCCGCCGCCAGTGCCCGGCGCCTGCGGCGCAGGGGGCGGATCGTCGCCCTGCTGTTCGCCTTCCCCGCGCTGCTCCTGCTCGGCGCGCTCGTCGTCTACCCCGTCCTGTTCTCCATCGGACGCAGCTTCTTCGACGCCTCCGGTGACCGCTTCGTCGGCGCGGACAACTACACCGAGATGTTCCGCGACCCGGCGACCCTCAAGGCGATCCGGAACACCGTCATCTGGGTCGTCGTCGCCCCGGCGCTGCTGACCGGGCTCGGCCTGATCCTCGCCGTCCTGGTGGAGAAGGTCCGCTGGGCCACCGCGTTCAAGCTGCTGCTGTTCATGCCCATGGCCGTGTCCTTCCTCGCCGCCGGGATCATCTTCCGGCTCGCCTACGACCAGGACCCCGACAAGGGCGTGCTCAACGCGGCGGCCGTCTCCGTCCACGACGCCTTCAGCGGCACCTCGTCCTACCCGACGGCGCGGGCCCGCACCGGCCCCGGGGGACTGGCCCGGGGCAGCGACGGCTCCTACACCACCCAGGCGGTCCGGCCCGGTTCCTCGGTGGCGATCCCGATGGTCGGCGTCCTGCCCAAGGACCTGCCGAAGAACGCCGCGCCGGCCTACCCGGCGAGCGCGCGCGGGCCCGCCTCCGGCGAGGTGCGCGGTGTCGTCTACCTGGACTTCACCCCCGGCGGGGCGGGCACCCCGGGCAAGGTCGACCGGCGGGAGAGCGGTCTGCCCGGGATGAAGGTCGAGGCGGTGAGCGGCGGAACCGTGGTGGCCGGCGCCAGGACCGCGGCCGACGGCTCCTTCCACTTCTCCGGTCTGCACACGGGCTCGTTCGTGCTCAGACTGCCCGCCTCCAACTTCGCGCCGCCCTACCAGGGCATCTCCTGGCTCGGCCCGACCCTCGTGACACCCGCCATCATCGGCGCCTACCTGTGGATCTGGACCGGCTTCGCGATGGTCCTGATCGGCGCGGGCCTGTCCACACTGCCCCGGGACACCCTGGAAGCGGCGCGCATGGACGGGGCCAACGAGTGGCAGGTCTTCCGGCGCATCACCGTGCCGCTGCTCGCGCCCGTCCTCACCGTGGTCTTCGTGACGCTGGTCATCAACGTCCTGAAGGTCTTCGACCTCGTCTACATCATCGCGCCCGGCCCGGTGCAGGAGGACGCCACCGTACTGGCCACCCAGATGTGGCTGGTGTCCTTCGGTGGAGGCAACAACCAGGGCCTGGGCAGCGCGCTCGGGGTGCTGCTGCTGGTCCTCGTCATCCCCGCGATGGTCTTCAACGTCCGCCGATTCAAGGAGAGTCAGCGATGAACGCGGTCAGGAGGGGCCTGGGCAACGGCCTGGTGCAGGCCTTCCTCGTGGTGATCGGGCTGATCTGGCTGACGCCGCTGGCGGGGCTCTTCGTCTCCTCGATGCGCTCCTCCGAGGACACGGCGAAGGGCGGCTGGTGGACGGCCCTGACCAGCCCAGGACAGCTGTCCTTCGACAACTACTCGTCCTTGCTGGGCAACGCCGGGATCACCCGCGCCTTCTGGAACACCGTGCTGATCTCGGTGCCGGCGACCGCCCTCGTCGTCATCCTCGCCGCGCTCGCCGGGTACGCCTTCGCCTGGCTGGACTTCCCCGGCCGCGAGCCGCTGTTCCTGCTGGTGGTGGCCCTGCTGGTGGTGCCCGTGCAGATCGGTCTGCTGCCGGTCGCCAAGCTCTTCGGACAGCTCGGCCTGTTCGGCACGATCCCCGGCGTCGTCCTCTTCCACGTGGCCTACGGTCTGCCGTTCGCCGTGTTCCTGCTGCGCAACTACTTCGCCGAGATCCCCAAGGAGATGCTGGAGGCCGCCCGTATGGACGGCGGCAGCGAGTGGCGGATCTTCGTCCAGCTCGTCCTGCCGGTCGGCCGGCCGGCCATCGCCAGCCTGGCCATCTTCCAGTTCCTGTGGGTGTGGAACGACCTGCTGGTGGCCCTGCTCTTCGCCGACAGCTCCTCCCAGCCGCTGACGGTGGAACTCCAGTCGCAGGTACGGCAGTTCGGCAGCAACATCGACGTCCTCGCGCCGGGCGCCTTCGTGTCGCTCGTCGTACCGCTGGTGGTGTTCTTCGCCTTCCAGCGGCACTTCGTGCAGGGCGTGATGGCCGGATCGGTCAAGTAGGAAGCCGTCGCTGGACAGGCCGGGTCGCACGGGCCCGGGGGGAAACCTCGCGACCGGAGTGAACCCCGGGCCACGCGCCACACGTTGATCTTGTTGAGAAGGACCTTGGTGAACCGAACAGAGGGACAGAGAACACAGTGAAACTGCGCAACAAGCGTCTCACCGGTATCGGCCTGACCGTGCTCGCCGCGGGCGCGACCGTGCTCGGCGCGACCGCGACGGCGTCCGCCAACGAGCCGTGGCAGGTGGGCGTCTGGAACGTCGGCCCGGACTGCAACGCGGCCAAGTACGAGTTCTGCGTCTACACCGACGCGAACTACCAGGGCAAGTCGGTCGGTATCCGCTGGGGCGAGAGGGACACCTACCTCGACATCAGCACGGACATCGGCGCGTCGATGAACAACAGCATCTCCTCGGTGATCAACAACACCAACTACGCCTGGGCGATGACAGACGTGCCGAAGACCGACGGGCACGTCGATCTCCACGTGCACTCCTACCACCACCTGGCGAACCTGGCCGACTTCGGCTTCAACGACCGGGCGTCGGGGCTGTCCATCTGGAAGGACGCGGGACCGGGCGCCTGAGGCCCGTCCCGCGCCCTGCCGACGAGCGGCAGTCGGGACCGCCGTGGTCGTCGTCGAGCAGCGGGGCGAGCCGTGCGGCCGGTGTCGTGGCCGGGGGATCGTTCATTCGTCGTCGGTCAGCTCCAGCTCGATCACGGGGAGCAGGACGTCGGGCCGGGTGATGGGCAGGGTCAGGGTGAGCGTTCCCGCGGGCTGACCGGGCGGTGCCATGTTCACGTGCTCGTGCTCGGCGCCGTCCAGCTCGTGGTACCGGATCTCCGAACCGTCGTGCAGCAGTTGGGCGTAGCGCACCCGGCCAGCCAGCCCCGGCAGGTGGAGGTGGTGGAGCGGCCAGGCGAGCAGGTGCACGTAGAGGCGGCGCCCGACGCGGGTGCAGAGGGTGTTCGCGGGCGCCACGAGCCCGCTCGGACCGGCGCCGCGCACGGACCGCTCGTGCAGGGACATCCACTCGCCGACGGCCCGCAGCGTCTGTCTGGCCCGCGGGTCCAGCGCGCCCCTGCCGGTGGGCCCCACGTTGAGCAGCAGGTTGCCGCCGCACGCCACGGACTCCACCAGCATCCGCACCAGCAGCGCCGGGTCCTTGTACTCGTGGTTGTCCCGGTCGTAGCCCCAGGAGCCGTTCAGGGTGTGGCAGGCCTCCCAGGTCACCGGGGCGCCGTCGCGCTCGACCGGGCGGTCGGGCTGGTACTGCTCGGGGGTCACGTAGTCACCGGGGACGCCGAGCCGGTCGTTGACGAGGATGTCCGGCTGCAACGCGCGGACCATGGCGAGCAGTTCGGCCGCGCCCCACTCCCGAGGCCCCTTGCCGGGGTAGGTGAAGTCGAAGAAGAGCAGGTCGAGCGGGCCGTAGCCGGTCAGCAGCTCGCGCACCTGCCCGTGCAGGTAGGCGCGGTAGCGGGCCATGTCCCGGGGCTCCCGCGCGGCCGGGGTGTCGCGCAGCGGGTGGTGGGCGTCGACGGTGAAGTCCGGGTGGTGCCAGTCCAGCAGCGAGTAGTACAGGCCGACCCGCAGCCCCTCGGCGCGCATCGCCTCCATGAACTCCCGTACCAGGTCGCGGCCGACCGCGCGCTGGGAGGTGTACGAGGTCAGCGCCGAGTCGTAGAGGCAGAACCCGTCGTGGTGCTTGGCGGTGAGCACGGCGTAGCGCATCCCCGCCGCCTTCGCCGCGCGGGCCAGCTCACGCGCGTCGAACAGGTCCGGGTCGAACCGCTCCAGGTAACGGTCGTACGCCTCCTGCGACATGGCCTCCCGGCTGCGCACCCACTCGTGCCGGGCGGCGAGGCTGTACAGGCCGAAGTGGACGAACAGTCCGAAGCGGGCGGTCTCGAACCACCCGGTGGACGCTGTGGGCACGGGCACGGCAACTCTCCTGTCGCGGTCGGCGGCTCTCACCGGTCCGCTGTTGTCTATCACCGAGTGACAACGCCCGCGGCGGCGGAGTACGGCGAAGTGCACGGCACCGGCGTCACTGCGCACCACGCGGACGAGTACCTGGCGAACCGGGCCGGCGACCGGGCCGGCCCGCCGACGGCACGGGAGCGGCCGGGAAACGGCCCTCCGGGGCGGGTCCGAGCGCGGTGACGGTCCTGCCGGCGACCGTCCGGCCGCCGCCGTCCGGCCGCCGCCGTGCGGCCCCGCGCGCTCAGCGGTCCGCGTGCTTGCCGCACGCCCCCGACTCGGTGTCGCGCGCGGGGTCGGCGACCGGCAGATGAACGGGCGATGGCGTCCGGGTGTGGCGCGGACGACGGTTGAAGCATGTACCGGCGGACTCCCCGTTCCCGCCCTGATCTGCGATTACGTTGAGGCCCGTGCGCACACAGCAGCAGCCGGCGAACGGCGCGGGCAGGTCGGCCAAGCAGAGCCCGCCGGCCCCCCGCATCACCGCACCGGCCCCCTCCGGTGCCCAGCCCCACCTGCTCACCCTCCAGCGGGCCGCCGGAAACGCGGCCACCGCCCGTGCCCTGCGCGGCGGCGGGCGGGAGCTTTCCCCCGTCATCAACGAGAGCACCGAGCAGGCGCTCGGCCTGCCGCCCTACCTCGCCGACCTGGCCGCGGCCGGCCTGTCCACCGCGTACGGCCTCACCGGGCACGCGTTCGTGCGCGACGCGGTGACCGAGGCCGTCGGACACGGCGGGGGCACGGTCGGCGAGATCGTCTCCGAACTGACCAGACGGCCGGAGACCTTCTTCGGACAGGGCCGCGCCTTCGCCGTCCAGGGCGTGGACGGCAAGGAGTGGTTCGACGTCACCGTCACCGTCTCCCGCGCACCCGAGGACGTACCGCCGCTCTTCCTGCCCGCGAAGGACGTGGAAGCCGCCGTCCCGGACCAGTACACGGCGCCCCTGGCGCCCCTGGACGAGGCCGTGGGCAAGGACACCAAGGTCGACACCCAGCACAACACCGCCGCCACCGTGTCCAGTACGGCCGGCGGCTCGTCGAGCCACGGCGCGGGCGGCACGGTCTTCGGGCTCGCGCCCGTCGTCCCCGGGCTCTGGCTCGGCGCGGCGGCCACGGGCAACGTGCAGCCCTGGCAGTCCTCGCGGGAGACGCGCGGCCAGCGGAACGTGGCCGAACCCCGCGTGCTGCGCAGCGACTCGGGCTCGGTCGAGGTGCCGCGCAGAATACGGTACGGCGTCCGGGTGCGGCGCCACGGCGGCACCGACGTGTCGACGTACAGCGGACCGGGCACGCTCACCCAGCGGGTGCCCACCGAACACCTGGTTGCGGGGCGCGGCGGCCCACAGGCCGACCTCCGGCGGGTCGGCCGGGAGACCGCACGGCAGATCACGCTCGCCGACTCCCTGGCCCCGCTGGGCGTGACCGACACCGCCGCACCGCACCAGGGCGGCGGCGGGCTGTTCGACACGGTCGCCTCGGTCCTGCACCCCTCCCTCACCGCCCCCGGCGCACCGGGCCTCGCCCGGCTGTACGCGGCCACGTCCACGACGACCGTCCTGGAGGACCTGCCCCGGCTGCTGCGCGGCGGAGTGCTCGGCGAGGACCTGGAGTCCAAGGACGGCAAGACCGCGGGAAGTTACCGCATGAGTGCGGCGATCACCGGCCTCGCCCCCGCCTGGAGCACCGGCAAGACGCAACTGCGCACCCACCAGCAGACCCAGCACACCCTCACCGAGACCGCGGGCAAGGGCCGGGCCCTCGCCGGGGGTATGGGCCCGGCGGCCGGGCTCGGTGCGGTCGGCAACGCGGCCGTGGTGCGCGCCAGCGCCATGCCGATCGGGGCCGCGCGCTCGGCGCGGTTCACCGTGAGTGAGCAGACCGTGTCCAGCCGGCAGGGCGCCGAGGTCCGGGGCGAGAAGGTGCTCTACCGCGGGACCGTACGGCTCACCGTGGAGGGCACGGGCCCCCGCTCGGCCGGAATGGTGCTGGACCCCGGGAAGCGGGCCGCCGGGCACACGATGAACGTGTGGGTCAGCCTGCGCGCCGACGAGGCACAGGCACTGGGACTGCCCCCCGGCATGACGGCCGGCGAGTTCGTCAAGAAGCCGAAGCGGACCGTCGTGGCCGCCGAGGGCCGGCAGACGCAGGAGGAGGTCGAGCGGCACCTCCCGTTCGGCGCCATGGGCTCCAGCGTCGCGCTCAGCGCCCTGGACACGCGGCCCATGACCGAAGCCGTGGAGCACCTGTTCGCGACCGACCCCCGGCTGGCCGGGTACCTGCCCTCCTTCGGCGCCGACACGACCCCCACCCCCACCAGCGGGGAGGAGGCGGCCGCGCAGCGCCACAACCAGCGCGAACTCATGGCCGCGCTCTCGGAGACCAACCTCCGCGTCAACAAGGACCAGTTGCTGTCCACCGGCATCCGGGTACGGCTGCGCCGCAAGAGCACCCTGCACTCCCACGACGTCCAGATCCGGGTCAAGGGCACGCTCGGGGACGCCGAGTACCTCGGCGACACCGACGACTGGCTGGTGCGCAGCCACTCCGGTGTCACCAGCAACCTCCAGAGCGGCCGCAGCAGTACGCGCTCGGTCGGCGGCATGGTCCTCGGCCAGGCCCGGCTCGTCCCCGGCGCGCTGTCCGCCTCGGCCCGTTACGACCGCACCCGCAGCGGTACCCGCCGCAACCAGGCAGGTCCCACCACCCGTACGGACATCCTCACCAACGGCTCCGAACAGGCCAGCACCTTCGCCGCGGCCCTGCGCCTGGACGTGGACGTCACGATGACGTCCCGGCGGCGCAAGCTCGCCCGCGGCCTCACCGTCGGCTCACCCGGCCGCGACGTGCCCGAGCCGCGGCATCTGGGCGCACTGCACCTGGAGGAGCAGGACGTACTCCTGCGGACGGCCCCGGAGTTCACGCTGGACGACGCCGGGCGGCAACGGCTCGACGCGGTCGGCGCGCAGGCCCCCGGTGCCGAGTCCGCCCTGGCCGCGGAGGGCATCGGCGACCTGGCGGGGCAGGCCCCCGCTCCGGTGACCGGGCAGGCGCTGCGGGACTGGCAACTGGTGGAGACGATCGGCGACGGACAGCCGGTGCGGGACCTCGCCTTCCGGCTGCTGTCCCGGGCCGCCGCCCGCGGCAGGGCGGGACAGCAGGACACCGCGCTGGCCACGGAGGGGCTGGCCCCGCGCCTGGCGGTCGAGGAGCGGTTCAGCCCACAGGCGATCACGGCGTCGCTGCGGCAGGCGGTGTCCTCGGGGTGGGTGGTGAAGAACCTGCGCTACCCGCGCCGCCTGGCCGCGCTGAACGGCGCCGTCGGCACCCGGATGGCGCTGGCCAACCCCAGACTGCTGCACGAGGGCGCCGGCCCGGGCACCGAGACGTTCGTGCTCGGCGGTCACCAGGCGGCCGGGCAGACCGGCACGGCCACCAACAGCTCGGTGCAGTTCGGGGCCACCGGCCTGGAGAGCGACACCCATGTGCGCGCGGCCGAGGGGCTTTCGGCGTACCGGAGCTGGGGCGAGAGCCGGGCAGAGGCCGACGCCCTGTCCGGCACGGTCGAGCGCAACGCGCACACGCCGCGCAAGGCACCCCTGTACCTGGTGCTGTGCGATCTGCTGGTCAACATGGTGGCGGAGGTCAAGGTCACCGGCGGCGGCCCGTACACGGCGACGGCGACCCGGACCCTGCCGGCGACGGCGGCCGTGTGGCTGACGGCCGGGCAGTTGCGGGCGGCGGGCGTGGAGCTTCCGGAGTCGGCACGCAAGGCGCTGAAACTGGACGAGACCGGTTCGGGGAAGGCAGCCGGCACCGGGTCCGAATCGGGGTCCGGGGTCAGGGAGACGGCCGGGCGGGAGCGGGCCGCTGCCGGGGCCGGGGAGACGGCCGGCTCGCAGGGACCCGCTCCCTCCCTGTCCGCAGCGCTCCCGCTCGGCTTCGGCATGATCGAGGACCTGCCCGACTTCGTCCCGCTGCTGGACGGTCTGCGGGCGAACATGGGCGCGCGCCACCGGAGCCTGGTCGCCGATCTGCTGCCCAGGCAGCAGCTCAAGGACCGCAACGACAACGTGCAGCGGCTGCTGCGCGTCCTGGACCGGGACGGCGCCGCGGGTCTGCTGGGCAGCGCCATGGACGGCGGCGTCACCGTCGAGCTGTTCGACGGACGCCGCACGCCCTACTGGGCCGTGTTCAAGGTGGCACGGCTGGGCGACGGCGACTTCGACGGCGCGGCGGACGACGGCCGGGACATGGAGTACATCACCTCGGCGCTCGCCCAGGAGGCCGGCGCGCAGGAGCAGGGGGCCACGACCGGCGCGGGTCTGATCGCCGGCATCGGCGGCAAACCGGACGCAGGGGCCGGGCAGTTGAAGAGCACCGGCGGTGCGGGCGGCCTCGGCATGGGCTGGGGCGGCTCGCACCGCCAGGGCACCGCCTCGCGGGGCCAGCTCGGCATGAAGACGGTCGCGGAGGCAAAGACGGCCAAGTCGACGAAGCTGCGGCTGCCGGTCATGGGCACCCTCGAACTCTACGAGGGCGAGAAGCGGATAGGCCTGGCCTCCACGGGCCGTACCGCACTCACCCACCGCGTCCTGGACAACGACCTCAAGGCGCTCGCCCGGGTGGCCGCGCCGCGCAGGACGGGCACCGCCGCCCGGCCGTCCCGCGCACAGGACGGCCGGCCGACCCGCCTCGGCGTCTGGCGGGCCCGCGGCGCGCGGCTGCCGATGGAGGCGCAGGTCAACGGATTCCAAGGCGCCCAACACGTCCGGCAGTTGGTCACCGAGGCGGTTCGGGCGGCGGGCGGTGACCGACGGTACCGGGAGAAGGGCCAGTCGGCCGCGTACACCCTGAACGAGACCCTCTCCACCGAGTGGCTGACCGCGGCGCTGCCGCTGCTGACCTCCGCGGGGGTGGACCTGCCCCCGGTGCACGCCACCGGGGTGGAGGGCCAGGACCTGCACGCCTCCCTGCACGCGCGGCTCAGCCGCGGGCGCGTCCTGGGCGTCGGCGACAAGATGACCTTCGAGACGGTCGCCCAGAGCACCCTGGACGCCCCCCGCCCCACCCAGACGGACGGCCAGAGCTCCCAGAGCCGGGGCAGGTCCGCGCGCGGCCAGTTCGGCGCCGGGCTGGTCAACGCCGACCAGTTCCGCCTCAACCAGCTGACGGGCACCGCGGGCGGTTCCGGCGGCGCGGCGGAGGGCGCGGTCAACGCCTCCGGTTCGATGCCGCTGCACAAGCCCAAGCTGGAGTCCGTCCTCGTCCAGTTCTCCCTGGACTTCCGGGTGGTGGCGCGGGTGACCAACCGGGTGCGTTCGTCCCGTACGGCCACCGCCGTACGGGAACTTTCGCTGCCGCAGCCGGTGGTGGTCCGCATGCCCGCGCCCATGGTGCGCCACATGCTGACCACCCAGGCGGCGTACCTGCTGGATCCCGGCGACCACCTGGGGCTCCGCCGGACCGCCGCACCGCCGCCGAACGGTGACTGATCCAGGCGACGGCAGGAGCGCCGAGGACGGCGCATGGTGCCGCTGATCCGGCCCGGGTCCTTCGGGACGGGAGCCGGGCCGGCGACACCGGTGAGGCGGTCGGCGGTACCGGATCGCTCATGGCGCCGCCGGCATGGGCTGGGTACTCGGCGCCCAGGACGGGCCCGAGGCCGACATGCTCAGGATGACCTCCGCGTGCGGGTGGCCGCGGAACCGGCCCTCGATCAGGGCATCGGTCTCGGCGACCTCTTCGCCGCGGGCCGTCACCTCCCGCGCCGACCTGGCCATCACGGCCGCGCCAGGCTTCTCTCCGGGTGCGGCGGTGTGCCGAGCATGGGCGGCCTCGACGGCGGTGGCCGCGACGAGCCGGTCGTCGCGGACCATGCGGGCCCTGCGGACCTTGCGGCCCTGCGGACCTTGCGGGCATTGCGGGCATTGCGGTTCTGGGGCGACCGGCCCTCCCCTCCGATGACGGCGAGCCCCTCCATGCAAGAAGTCTACGGATGTATACTTCTACGCAGAGGCACACTTCGAGAGGGAACCAGGACATGAACCTCAATCTGACCGGAAAGCGCGCGCTCGTCACGGGTTCGAGCGTCGGGCTCGGCGAGGCCACCGCGAAGCTGCTGGCGGCAGAAGGTGCCGCGATCGTGGTCCACGGCCGCGACAAGGAACGTACGGAGAAGGTCGCACAGGAGATCCGTGCGGGCGGCGGGACCGGCACCACGGTGCTGGGCGCCCTGGCGGACGACGCGGCGGCCGCCGAGGTCGCCCGGGCCGCCCTCGCGGACGGGCCCGTCGACATCCTCGTCAACAACGCCGGCTTCTACCGGCATCTGTCGTGGGCCGAGGCCACTCCCGACGAGTGGCGCGACACCTACAACATCAACGTGGTCTCCGGTGTGCGGATGATCCAGCACCTGGTCCCCGCGATGCGCGAGCGCGGCTGGGGCCGGGTCGTCACGATCGGCGGCGGCCTCGCCTCCCAGCCGATGAACACACACCCGCAGTACAACGCCACCCTGGCGGCGCGGCACAACCTCGCCGTGTCGCTGGCCCGTGACCTGAAGGGCACGGGCGTGACCTCCAACGTGGTCTCCCCGGGAGCGATCCTGGTCGAGGCCACGAAGGAACTCGTCACCCAGATCGGCCCGGCCCGCGGCTGGGGCGAGACCTGGGAGGAGATCCAGCCCAACGCCGTGAACGCCCTGATCCCCAACGACCAGGAGCGTTTCGGCGAGCCGGACGAGATCGCGGCCGCGGTCGCGTACCTGTGCAGCGACTACGCGCAGTACGTCAGCGGAGCGACCATCCGCGTCGACGGCGGGCTCATCCGCTCGGCGTTCTGAAAGCACCACGGACAGGGCACGGTCGCCGGTGCCGGTGCGGGCACCGGTGATGCAGGTGCGGGACGGTGGCGGTACGGCGCCCGCTCCGCACTGCCGCCACTGCCGCCACCCCCGCCCTCAGGCGGGTCCGGAGGCATCCGTCTCTCCGGTCACGGGTGTGAGCATGTCCGCCAGGAGGCCCGCGAGCACGTCGTTGCCGGCCGCGGCGAGCGCGGGGGTCCCCACGACGCTGCGCAGCAGCCACGTCCCCGCGACGAGGGCCAGTGCGAGCTCGGCCCGCACGTCCGTGTCGGGCCCGTCCAGCAGCCCCGCCAGCCGGGTGCCGACATGCGCCTCGATACCGCGGCGCAGGATCTCCACCGCCTCCGGGTCCGGCGCCGAGCGCAGCATCAGCAGGAACGGGTCGAGTCGTTCGGCACCGGGCGCGGTCCGCTCGGCGAGCGTGTGCGCGAGGGCGTGCGAGAGCCCGGGGCGTTCGTCACCGACCACCGTCGGCGGTTCGAAGGCACGGTCCACGGCACGGGCGAACAGCAGCTCCTTCGAGCCGAAGTAGCGGTTGATCATCATCGCTGTCACGCCCGCGCGCTCGGCGATCTGCCGGACCCCGGCTCGCGCGTATCCGTGCTCGGTGAACTCCACCACGGCGGCGGCGAGGATCGCCTCACGCGTCGCGGCGCCGTCACGCTTGCGGGCAGGCTGCACAGCACTCATGCACAGGAGCATACGGGGACCCGTGCGCCTGCCCCGCCGTGCGTCGGCCCGCGGCCGCGGTGCCGGCGATCAGTCCGTGCCCGCCGCTGGGGGCGGTGTTATCCGACACCTGCTGACCTGCGTGCGTACGTGCCGCACGGCACGGCTGCTGCGTCATTTGACTGGGGGTGCCGCCCGCGGGCACCGGCCGGGTGCGGGTCCGTTGCCGAAGGCGTCCGCGGCGGACGGACATGCTCGACGTGCGGCCCGGCACCTCGCGGACGGAGCCCGGCCGGCGCCACCGCCGGCGCACCGCGTACCGAAGGGAAACACCCATGGCGTTCATCACGGTCGGCCAGGAGAACACCACCGACATCGACCTGTACTACGAGGACCACGGCACCGGACAGCCGGTCGTCCTCATCCACGGCTTCCCGCTCAGCGGTCACTCCTGGGAGAAGCAGTCCGCGGCGCTGCTCGACGCCGGCTACCGGGTCGTCACCTACGACCGCCGCGGCTTCGGCCAGTCGAGCAAGCCCACCACGGGCTTCGACTACGACACGTTCGCGGCCGACCTCAACACGGTCATGGAGACCCTGGACCTGACCGACGCCGTCCTCGTCGGCTTCTCCATGGGCACCGGCGAGGTGGCCCGCTACATCGGCACCTACGGCACATCGAGGGTCGCGAAGGCCGCCTTCCTGGGTCTTCGAAGTTGAGCGGTGCAAGGTCGGTGGCCGCTGACTGCCCGTCACGGTCTGTGACGGGTGGGGTGGTTGTCGGCCCTGGATGTAGGAC
>NZ_JBHJUW010000145.1:0-22393 GCF_042268205.1 Streptomyces sp. NPDC056160 | reverse complement strand
CCGACGAGATCCTCGAACGCCTCGCCGGCTACCTGAACCGCCTACCGAACCCCAAATCCTAGATATGCAGTCCTCCCAAGACTCGGGACACTAGGGCCCTTCCGATGAATCTCTGCACCTTCCCCACGAAGTCCCGGTCCGTCTCCGTCAGCGGCCCCCACTGCGTCTGGGTGATGACCCGGGCGGGGAGGAGGAGACGGCCCGTGGGCCGGGGAGGCCCGGGCAGGCGAGCGCGGCGAGGGTCAGGCCTACGGCTCCGCCCACGAAGAGGGTTCCCGTCGCGTTCCGCGAGAAGCGCACCGTGCCTCCTGCCCGGTCGGGGGCCGCCCGCGGCGGGTCCGGACACAGGGCGGTACGGACGCGGACGCGCCGCGAACCTCTCGGCCCGGTGAAGACTCAGGCGCGGCGGTGCGGTTCTCCGCGCCTGACGGAGCCCGGGGCGCGCCCCGGATGCCGGCCCGCCCGGCTGGACGAGGTCAGCTGCCAGGGCACGCTGGTGACCATCACGCCGGGCGTGAACAGCAGCCGGCTCTTCAGCCAGAGGGCGGACTGGTTGTGCAGCAGGTTCTCCCACCAGTGGCCGACGACGTACTCCGGGATGAAGACGGCGACCAGGTCGCGCGGGCTCTCCCGGCGCATCGAGCGCACGTACTCCACCACCGGCCGCGCCACCTCCCGGTACGGCGAGTCGATGACCTTCAGCGGCACCTCGATGCCGTGCTCCTCCCACTGCCGGGCCAGGTCCGCCGCCTCCGTCCGGTCGACGGCGACCGTGAGCGCCTCCAGCTGGTCGGGGCGGAAGGCGCGGGCGTAGGCGAGCGCCCGCAGGGTGGGCCTGTGCAGACGGGAGACGAGGACCAGGGCCAGCACCCGGGAAGGCGGCACCAACTGGTCCCCGGCGTCCGTGACGGCCAGCTCCGCCGACGTGGTGTCGTAGTGCCGCCGGATGCCGCGCATGGTCGTCCACAGCACCGCCGCCGCCAGCACCGCGAGCCACGCGCCCTCGGTGAACTTGGTGACCAGCACGACCAGCAGCACCAGCCCGGTCACACACGCCCCGACCGCGTTCACCGCCCGCGCGGTGCGGTACCGCCGCACCGCCGCGGCGCCCGGCCCGCCGCCGGCCCGCAGCTCCCGGTTCCAGTGCCGCACCATGCCCAGCTGGGAGAGGGTGAAGGAGGTGAACACGCCCAGGATGTACAGGTGGATCAGGCTGGTGACGCTCGCCCGGTAGCCCCACAGCAGCAGTCCGGCGACGACCGCGAGCGCCACGATGCCGTTGGAGAAGGCGAGCCGGTCGCCGCGGTTGTGCAACTGGCGGGGCAGGAAGCGGTGCTGGGCGAGGATCGAGGCGAGCAGCGGGAAGCCGTTGAAGGCGGTGTTCGCGGCGAGGACCAGCACCAGCGCGGTCGCCGTCTGCACGACGTACAGGCCCGCGCTGTGCTCGCCGCCGAAGAGGGCCGTGGCGAGCTGGGCGATCACGGTCCGCTGCGGGTAGTCGTGGCAGTCGCCGGGCAGGCCGGTCAGCCGGCACGGGTCGTCGGTGATGCGCACGCGCGCGATCAGGGCCAGCGCCGTCACCCCGGCGAACATGACGATCGCGGTGACCCCCATGGCCGCCAGCGTCGCCGCCGCGTTGCGCGCCTTGGGCCGGCGGAAGGCCGGCACGCCGTTGGAGACGGCCTCCACCCCGGTCAGCGCCGTGCAGCCGGAGGAGAAGGCGCGCAGCACCAGCATCAGCAGTGCCGGCCCGGTCAGCCCCGCGTCCCCCGGCGCCGGGACCACCCCGTACCCGGCGGTCGGGGCGAGCGGCCCGTGCCCGAGGGCGTGCTGGACGAGACCCGTGGCCACCATGACCAGCACCGAGGTGATGAACAGGTACGTCGGCGCCGCGAACGCCCGCCCCGACTCGCGCACCCCGCGCAGGTTCATCGCGGTCAGCACGGCGACGAAGCCGAGCGCGAGCGGCACCCGGTGGGCGGCGAGCGAGGGCAGCGCGGAGATGACGTTGTCGACGCCGGAGGCGACCGAGACGGCGACCGTCATGACGTAGTCGACGAGCAGGGACGCGGCCACCACCAGCCCCGCCGAGGGCCCCAGGTTGACCGACACCACCTCGTAGGAGCCGCCCCCGCTCGGATAGGCGTGCACGACCTGCCGGTACGACAGCACCACCACCGCGAGCAGCGCCACCACGGCGAGCGCGACCCACGGCGCGAAACGCAGGTACGCGAGGCCGCCCAGGGTGAGCACGAGCAGGATCTCCTGGGTCGCGTACGCCACCGAGGACAGCGGGTCGGAGGCGAAGACCGGCAGGGCCAGCCGTTTGGGCAGGAGCGTCTCCTGCAACTCCTCGCTGCGCAGGGCCCTGCCGATGACCAGCCGCTTCACGAATCCGGGCAGATTGCGCACGGGCTGAGCGTAGGCCGGTCCGGCGCACCGGCCGGGGAGGCGGGCGGGCACGGCGCCGCGGGGCGGACGGGAATCCGACGACCTAGGCTCGCGCTATCGACCAGGAAGGGGACGACATGAGCGACACCACCCGCACCGTCGGGGTGCTGGGCACCGGGATCATGGGCGCCGCGATGGCCCGCAACCTCGTGCGGGCCGGGCACGCCGTCCGGGTCTGGAACCGCACCCGCGCCAAGGCCGAGCCGCTGGCGGCCGACGGTGCGCGGGTCGCCGGCTCCGCCGCCGAGGCGGTCCGCGACGCCGACGTGGTCCTGACGATGCTGTACGACGGCGACACCGTGCTGGAGGTCATGCGCGAAGCCGCTCCGGCGGCGCGCGCGGGGGCCGCCTGGGTGCAGTCGACCACCGCCGGTGTGGAGTCCGTCGGCGCGCTCGCGGACCTGGCCCGCGCCCACGGCCTGGTCTTCTACGACGCCCCGGTGCTCGGCACCCGGCAGCCCGCGGAAGCCGGCCGGCTGACCGTGCTGGCGGCCGGGCCCGCCGAGGGCCGGCAGGCGGTGGAGCCGGTGTTCGAGGCGGTCGGCGCGCGCACGGTGTGGACCGGCGAGGACGGCGCGGCGGGCGGGGCGACCCGGCTGAAGCTGGTCGCCAACAGCTGGGTCATCGCGGCCACCGCGGCCACCGGCGAGGCGCTGGCGCTGGCCAAGGGGCTCGGCGTGGACCCGCGGGGCTTCTTCGACCTGATCGCCGGCGGCCCGCTCGACATGGGGTACCTGCACGCCAAGGCCGGGCTCATCCTCGACGGTGCTCTGCTGCCGCCGAGCTTCGCCGTGACCACCGCGGAGAAGGACGCCCGCCTGATCGTCGAGGCGGGCGAGCGGCACGGCGTACGCCTCGACGTGGCCGCCGCGAGCGCCGAGCGCTTCGCCCGCGCCGCCGCCCAGGGGCACGGCGGCGAGGACATGGCCGCCGCGTACTTCGCCAGCTTCGACGAGCCGGGCCCGGCAGCCGGCTGACCGGGCGTCAGCCCAGGCAGAGCACCAGCAGACAGAGCTGCGGGGACGACGGGGACGAGGGCGACGAGGGCGCGGCGGGCGCGGACGGGTTCGTGGCGGCGTGGCCGGCCGGTGCGGAGCCGGTGGTACCGGAGGTGCCGTGGGGGGAGCCGGTGCCCGGCGAGGTGTGCTGCGCCGGCGCGTCCGGGGAGGACTGCGAGGCCGGGGTGGCGCCGGTGCCGGAGCCGGCGGAGGAGCCGGCGGAGTCTGTCGCGGCCGAATGCCCGGACGTCTTCGCCGGGCCGTCGGCCGGACGCGTCGTCTCCGGGGCGGAGGGCGCCACCGGCGCGGGCGGGAGGGCGGCGTCGGGGTGTACGCCCTGCCGGGTGGTGGAGGACCGGGCGGGGGCCGACCCGGTGGTGGGCGAGGAGTGCCGGACGTGGGCGGAACCGGTCCCGGTCCCGGTCTCCGCCGTGGATCCGGTGCCGGCCGCCGGGGTGTCGTGCCGGGCCGGCCGCCAGTCCACGCTGTCCGGGTGCGGGGTGTCCGGTGCGGGGGCCGCCTGGGCGCGGTCGGCGGTGTGCCGGTCCATCGAGGCGACGGTCAGGCCGCCGCCGACCAGGGCCACCGCCGTGGCGACCAGGGCCCGGCGCTGGGTCTTCTTCCAGCGGGCCCGCTGCCGGCGCCGCGCCGCCCGCCCGGGCCGCTGTCGCACGGACGGCGCGTCCGCTGCCGCCGGCGACTCCAGGACGTCCGGGCCGTCCGGAAAAGCCGGTACGTCCGCGGCCGTCGGCGCGCCGGGTGCCGTGAAGGGCTCGGGGGCCGGGTCCGCGGCCGGACCGGGGGCGAACGGGACCGCGGAGTCCGCGGTGGCGTTCGGGGCTATGTCCGGCGCGTACGCCCCGCAACCGGGGCAGACGAGAGCACCGTTGAGGTGCCGTCGGCACGTGGAGCAGTAGTCCATGCGGATCTTCCTGGGTCGGCTGCCGGGCGGCCAGTCACGGTAACAAGCGTCCCGCCGCCCTGTGTGGAGCCTGTGTGACGCTCCTGAGCGGATTCGGCACCCGGCCTCGTCCGCCGGAAGGATGTGGCGCCCCTTCCTGATCGACAAGGATGACGGGGACATGTTCGGACCCGAGGGAAGGGAAGTCCCTTGCGCATCCGCCGGATCGCCGCAACCACCGTCGTCGCCACCGTCCTGTCACTGACCCCCGCCGCCGTCCCCGCGGCCTTCGCCGAAACCGCCTCCGCCACCCCGGCCGCCCCCGCCTCCGCCCTGGACCCGGCGGCCCTGGGCACCGCGCTCGGCGCCGTGCACGACGCGGGCATGTACGGCATCTACTCCTCCGTCCGCGACGGCGACCGGCGCTGGGCCGGCGCGTCCGGCGTCGCCGACGTGGCGACCGGCCGCCCGGCCCGGCCGGACATGCGGCACCGGGTGGGCAGCATCAGCAAGTCCTTCGCCGCCGTCGCCGTGCTCCAGCAGGTCGAACGCGGCCGGATCCGCCTGGACGCCCCGATCGGCGACTACCTCCCCGGCCTGATACCCGGCGAGCGCGGACGCCGGATCACCGTGCGCATGCTGCTGAACCACACCAGCGGCATCGGCGACTACGTCGTCGGCGCCTTCCCGTCCCTGGCCAAGGGCTCGACGGCCAGCCTGGACGAGGAGCGCTTCCGCTCCGTCCGCCCCGAGGAACTGGTCCGCCTGGGACTCGCCGCGCCCGCCACCGGAGCGCCCGGCTCCCTGCCCGGCCACTACTCCAACACCAACTACGTCATCGCCGGACTGCTCCTGGCCAAGGTCACCGGCCAGGATCCCGAGGCGTACATCACCCGCCACGTCATCGACCGGGCCGCCCTGCGCCACACCTCCTACCCGCGCACCCCCGCGATCCGGGGCCCGCACGCGCGGATGTACGAGAGCTTCTACGGCCTGATCGACCCGCCCCGCGACTACAGCGTCTACGACATGTCGTGGGCGTACACGGCGGGCGCGGTGGTCTCCACCACGGACGACCTGAACCGCTTCTACCGCGCCCTGCTCACCGGCAGGCTGATCGGGCGGCCCGCGCTCGAGGAGATGCAGCGCACGGTCCCCGTGGACGGCATGGACTACGGCCTCGGCCTCTACGCCGTCGACATCCCCGGCTGCGGACGCTTCTGGGGCCACGACGGGGCCGTGTTCGGTGCCGGGACCATCGCGCTGTCCAGCCCGGACGGCCGACGGCAGGTCGCGGCCGGCTGGAACCTGATGAAGTACGAGCGCCTGAAGGCGGACGGCACCGGCTTCGAACCGAGCCCGGTCGACGACGCCCTCAACAGTTACGTCATCGGCGCCCTGTGCGGACCGTCGGCGCCCGCACCGCGGTCGCGGGCCGCCGCCCGCACCGTCCTCGACGGCGCCGACCTCTCCTCGCACGCCTGGGCTAGGGTGCTGGGCTGAACCGTACCCGGCCGATCCGCATCTGACTGGGCGGGCATGTGACGGAAGGACGGAACGTGCGGAACGGCGAGAGAGCGGCGGGCACGGCCGGGGACGGTGCGCGGTTCGGCCGTATCGGCCGCTACCCGCTGCGGTGGCACACCGCCCTGCTGACCGGGTGGACCATCCTGTGGTTCCTCGTGGCCGAACGGCACGGGGCCGTGTCCTGGCACTATCTGAGGAGCGGTGAGGAACTGCTGTTCAGCCAGGTGCCGGGCGGCGGCCTCGCGCTGTACGCCAACCACCCGGAACTCCAGATCGGCCCGGTCTCCTTCCTCGTCGCCGCGCTGTTCGGGCCGTTCCAGGCCGCCCTGGGCGAGAACCTGGCCGAGGCCTTCATGTCCGGCCTCGGCCTGTACATGCTGGTGCTGATCGGCCGGACCGCCGCCGAGCACGGCCTGGGCACCGGCACCAACCACAAGCGCCTCCAGCAGCGGGTCCTGATCGCCGGCGCCGCCTTCATCCCCATGTGGGTGGAGGTCTCGGTGCGTTTCGCCCACCTCGACGACGTGCTGGCGCTGTTCTTCACCACCCTGGCGGTCCGCGCCCTGGTGCGCGGCAACGCCACCGCCGTCGGGGTGCTCCTCGCGCTGGCCGTGGACTCCAAGCCGTGGGCGGTGGGCTTCCTGCCGCTGCTGCTCGCGCTGCCCCGGTCCGACCGGCTGCGCGCGGCGGCCTGGACGGTCGGTCTGGTGGCCGCCGCCTGGCTGCCCTTCTACCTGACCCACCTGGAGACGTTCGCCGCCGCCCGCTTCACCATCCCCAACCAGCCCGCCTCCGCGCTGCGCTGGTTCGGGGTGAGCGACCCGGCCACACCCTGGTGGGACCGGCCCGCGCAGATGTCCCTGGGGATCGCGCTGGGCGCGCTGGCGGTGCGCCGGGGCCGCTGGGCGGCCGTGGTGGTGCTGGCCGCCGACGCCCGCATCGTGCTGGACCCCAGCGTGTACACGTACTACAACGCCTCCGTGCTGCTCGGCACCCTCATCTGGGACTCCGTGGGGCAGCGGCGGCTGGTGCCCTGGGTGAGCTGGATAGCGCTGATCTCCCTGTACGGCAGCGCCCTGCTGGTGCCCTCGGACTCCGCGCAGGGCCTGATCCGGCTGGCGTTCGCGGTGGGCTCCGCGCTGTACGTGCTGTTCTGGCCGCAGCGTCCGCCGCGCAGCAGGCGCCGCGCGGCGGCCGGGCCGGTGCGCCTGCCGGGGCAGCGGCGCGCGCCGGACGGCTCTCAGGCCAGGTCGGTCAGTTCCTCGGCGTAGACCTGGGAGAGCGGCTGCGGGCCCACGTACCGCTGGCAGTTGCACTGCCCCGGCTCGTAGCGCAGCGGCTTCTTGTTCTCGTCCCAGGCGGTGGGCACCTCCACGCGCTCGTGGCAGTGGCCGCTCTGGTCGTGCTTGGCCAGGTGGTGCGTGCACCCGCACACCGGCTCGGGTGGCTGGTTGGCGGCCTCCACGGCCAGCCGCTCGGCCTTCTGCGCCTCCATCAGCTCCAGCCTGCGCTGGTGCCGGTTGCGCAGCGCGGTGCGCACGGTGTCCGCGAACCAGGCGAACCCGCCGGTCCAGAACAGGATGAGCACCCACCAGATCCAGTTCATCTCTCCCCCGCCCCTCCCCCGGCGCGACCGCCCGGCACCGGGTCGCCGTGGAGCGCCGGTGCCGCGTCCGCGCACTGCAGCACGGGTTCAGGATAGACAACGGCGGCCCGAGGGACAGGGGGCGCGGCCCAGGGGGCGGCGGAGGTGCGGCGGGGCAGCCGCAGGCGGCGCCAGGCGCGTTCGTGGACCAGGGCCAGGACGATCGCGGCGGCCACGGCGATGAGGTGCTCGCGTCCGGCCAGATTGGGCCTGACGATCGACTCGGCGACCATCGAGCCGCCGGTGAGGAAGAAGACGACCGGAGCGCGGCGGACCACGGAGAGATAGGTGAACAGGCCCACGACGGCCGCCGACGGGCCGGTGTCGAGGACGTGTCCGATCTCCGGGGGCAGGCCGAGGCCCCACCAGCCGGGCCCGATCGCGAGCATCACGCGCACGGTGAAGGTGCCGGCCAGGGTGGCGGCGTAGGAGATGAACAGGGTGCGGGCGCGGCCGAGGGTGAGTTCGGCGAGGGCGAAGGCGAGGAAGAGCTGGGTGATGCCCGCCCAGACCGGCAGGTCCAGGGCGGGCACGTAGAGCGAGACGGGGGTGCGGGCGAGGGCCAGCCACAGCGGCAGGTCGGCCTGGACGCCGCCGACGGCCCGGACCACCGCCTCGCCGGCGGGGTGCTGGGCGACCGCGTGGAAGAAGATCACGCCGAAGGCGGCCACGAAGGCGAGCACCAGAGCGGACAGGCCGCGGCGCAGCAACTGCCGTACCGGGTCGACGACCATGGCGTGCCACTCGCCACGCAGGGTGCGTACGACGAACAGCGCGAGCCGCGGCACCGTGTCCCGCCCGCGCCGTCGGCCGTCCGGCCTGCCGGGTCTCACATCATCGCCCTGTCCGGCTCCACCGGTCTTCCGTTTCGTTGCACCACCGCTCGGCTCCTCGAAGCAGTTCCCACCCAAACGTGCGCACAACCGTATGGACCGGATTCCCGCCCGGCGCGTTGCCCCGCGCCGGGGGATGTGTCTCAGCGCACGGGTGCCCGGCGGGGGCCGCGCCCGGCCGGTGCGGGCCGCCCGGCCGCCCCGCCGCGGGAGCGGTAGACGACGTAGGGGCGGGTCAGGTAGCCGAGCGGGGCGGCGAAGGCGTGCACCAGGCGGCCGAACGGCCACAGCGCGAACAGGGCCATGGCCAGCAGCGCGTGGACCTTGTAGACGAGCGGGGCGTGGGCCATGGCGGTGACGTCCGGGTCGAGGGTGAACAGGCTCCGGAACCAGACGGCGACGCCGAGCCGGTAGTCGTAGGGGTTGGTCAGGGAGGAGGCGGTGGCGGTCAGGCCGGCGAGCAGGACGAGGGCCAGCAGCGGGTAGGTCAGGCGGTCGCTGCGGCTGGTGGCCTGCCGGACGGCGCTCACGCGCAGCCGCCGGTACAGCAGCAGGCCGAGGCCGGCCACGGCGGCGACGCCGGCGGCGCCGCCCATGGTCAGGGCGACGGCGTGGTACTGCTCCTCGCTGATCCGCAGCCGACGGGTCAGGGACTCGGGGACGAGCAGGCCCATGACGTGGCCCCCGATGACCAGGAAGAGGGCGTAGTGGAAGAGGGGCCCGCCGACCGCGAGCATGCGGGACTCGTGGAGCTGGCTGGAGCGGGTGGTGAAGCCGAAGCGGTCGTAGCGGTAGCGCCAGGCGGTCCCGGCGGCCAGCACGACCAGCGCGAGGTAGGGCAGGACGCCCCACAGGGCGATGTTCAGGTGCTGCGCGTGCAGGTGGGGAGGATTCATCAGCGGCGTACTCCTTCGTCGCCCGGCGCGTGCCGGACGGGGTACGGCACGGGGAGGGGCGGGGAGACGGGTGAGGGGAAGGGCAGCAGGTGCGGCTCGGCGGCGGGGTGTGCGCAGCGCGGTGGTGCGGGCGCGGTGGCGGGCAGGGTGGTCAGGACCGCGCGCACCACGTCGGCGTAGGGGCTGTGGTGGGTTTCCAGGCCGTGGGCGAGCAGGGCGATGGCCGGGCGGTGCTCCTGGAGGACGCCGGTGCCGGCATCCGGGCAGCGGGCGGCGAACTCCAGCAGGGACGGCAGGTGGTCGGGGAGTTCTCCGGGGGGCGGTTCCCAGCCGTGCTCGCGGTAGCGGGCCTTGAGCGCGGCGAGGGCGGCGCCGCGGCGGCGGGTGTCGCCGTCGGTGTAGTGGGTCAGGTGCAGGGTGCGGCGGCGGGTGCGGTCGAAGGTGGCGACGTAGCCGGCGGCCAGCTCCATCGGGGCGGTGCCGGCCGCCCACCGACAGAAGCTCAGCAGCAGGGCCGGGGCCTCGCCGGGCAGCGGGCCGAGCGCCTCGGCCACCGTCTCGCGCCGGCGCGCCCAGTCCTCGCCGGGGTGGTCCAGGAGCAGGGCGGCGGCCTGGTGGACCGCACGGTGCAGGTTCATCCCTCGGCGCTCCTTGCCCCGGACCGGTCGGGGAAGAGGCCGCGCGGCCGGCCGCGCCCGTTCCAGTTGAGCAGGTTGACCCGGCCGCGCAGCGCGGACCGCTCGGCCGGGGCGGCGGCCGCGACCGGGGAGGCGTGGAAGGCCTCGGCGCCGTCGGTGCCGTACATCCCGGGGCCGCCGTCGCCCTCCAGGCTGCATCCGGCGCCGGCCGCGCCGCCCGCGCCGCCGTCGGCGACGTACGTGGTGGGGATGACGTAGCGCTCCTCGTACTTGGCGAGGGCGAGCAGCCGGTACATGGCCTCCAGGCCGCGTTCGTCCATGCCGACGCCGCGGGCGATCGCCGGATCGCGCGGCTCGCCGAGGTTGATCCGGCGCATGTGGGCGCGCATCGCGGCCAGTCGGCACAGGGCGGCCTCCACGGGTGCGGTGTCGCCCGCGGTGAACAGCCCGGCCAGGTACTCCAGCGGGATGCGCAGGGCGTCGATGGCGCCGAACAGGGGCGCCGGGTGCTCGCCGTCGTGGCCGCTGCGGGTGAGCGCGTCGACCACGGGGGAGAGCGGCGGGACGTACCAGACCATGGGCATGGTGCGGTACTCCGGGTGCAGGGGCAGGGCGATGCGGTACGTGGTGATGAGGTCCCGGACGGGGGAGCGGCGGGCCGCGGTGATCCAGTCGTGCGGGATGCCGGAGGCCTCGGCGGCGCGCACCACCTCGGGGTCGTGCGGGTCGAGGAAGCAGCCGAGCTGGGCCTCGTACAGGTCCTTCTCGTCGGCGGTGGCGGCGGCCTCGCCCACCTTGTCGGCGTCGTACAGCATCACGCCGAGGTAGCGCAGCCTGCCCACGCAGGTCTCCGAGCAGACGGTGGGCTCGCCGGCCTCGATGCGCGGGTAGCAGAAGGTGCACTTCTCGGCCTTGCCGGTGGTGTGGTTGAAGTACACCTTCTTGTACGGGCAGCCGCTCACGCACATCCGCCAGCCGCGGCAGCGGTCCTGGTCGACGAGGACGATGCCGTCCTCGATGCGCTTGTACAGCGCCCCGGAGGGGCAGACCGCCACGCAGCTCGGGTTGAGGCAGTGCTCGCAGATGCGCGGCAGGTGGAACATGAACGCCTGCTCGTACTCCAGCCTGACCCGCTCGTTCATCGACTTGAGCACGGGGTCGGCGGACAGGTGCCCGGGGCCGCCGCCGAGGTCGTCGTCCCAGTTGGGGCCCCAGGTGACGTCGGTGGGGCGGCCGTCGATCAGGGAGCGGGGGCGGGCGGTGGGCAGGTCGTCGCCGAGCGGGGCGGCGATGAGGGTGTCGTAGTCGTAGGTCCAGGGCTCGTAGTAGTCCTTGAGGGAGGGGAGTTCGGGGTTGGCGAAGAGGCGGGCGAGGCGGCGGGCGCGGCCCCCGGAGCGCGGGACCAGCCGGCCCCGCCCGTCCAGGCGCCAGCCGCCCTTCCACCTGTCCTGGTCCTCGTGGCCGCGGGGGTAGCCCTGGCCGGGGCGGGTCTCGACGTTGTTGAACCAGGCGTACTCGGTGCCGGTGCGGTTGGTCCAGGTCTGTTTGCAGGTGACCGAGCAGGTGTGGCAGCCGATGCACTTGTCGAGGTTCATGACCATGGCGACCTGACTCAAGACGCGCATGTCAGTACTGCACCTCCTGGGCGCGGCGGCGGATGACGGTGCGGGCGTCGCGCTGGTTGCCGGTGGGCCCGTAGTAGTTAGGGGCGAAGGAGAGCTGGGCGTAGCCACCGATGAGGTGGGTGGGTTTGACGAGGATGCGGGTCAGGGCGTTGTGCACCCCGCCACGCCGCCCGGTGGCCTCGGAGCGCGGCACGTTCACCAGGCGTTCCTGCACGTGGTACATGAACACCGTGCCGGACGGCATGCGGTGGGAGACGACGGCGCGGGCGACGACGACGCCGTTGGGGTTGACCGCCTCCACCCAGTCGTTGTCGGCGGCGCCGATGGCCTCGGCGTCGGCGACGCTCATCCAGATCACCGGGCCGCCGCGGGCCAGGGTCTGCATGAGCAGGTTCTCCTGGTACTCGGAGTGGATGGACCACTTGGAGTGCGGGGTGAGGTAGCGGACGCTGACCTCCCGCTCGCCCGCCACCGACTCGGCGCTCAGGTCCAGCGGCGGCCGGTAGACGGGCAGTTGCTCGCCCAGCTCGGCCATCCAGTCGTGGTCCAGGTAGAAGTGCTGGCGGCCGGTGAGGGTGTGCCAGGGCTTCTTGTGCTCGGTGTTGACGGTGAAGGGCGCGTAGCGCCGGTCGGGTGCCTCCTTGCCGGACCACTCGTAGCTGGTGCCGACCTGGACGGGCCGCTGCTGGGTGTCGGAGAAGACCACGCGCCGCTCGTGCACGGCCTCGGCGAGCGTCTCGAACCCGGCCTCGGGTCCGCAGCGTTCGGCGAGCCGCTCGAAGCCCTCGGCCGCGATCCTCCCGTTGGTGGTGCCGGACAGGGCGAGGATCGCCTCGCACAGCTTGACGTCGGTGTCGAGGAGAGGGCGGCCCTGGGCCGGGCCGGGTGCGGCGGCGGTGCCGCAGCGGGCGCCGAGCCAGCGCACCTCGGGCCCCGGCCGCACGGTGACGCCCTTGACGGTCACGCCCTGCTGCTCGCACAGCGGTCCGAGCGCGGCCAGCCGGTCGGCGACGGCGGTGTAGTCGCGTTCGACGACGGTGAACTGCGGCAGGTCACGGCCGGGCACGGGGGTGTGGCCGCTCTCCCGCCAGTCCCGCGCGGTGCCGCCGGGCTGGGCGGTCTCGCCGGGGGTGTCGTGCTGCTGCGGGGTGGCCACCAGGTCGTGGGCCACGTCGAGCCGGCCGGCGGCCAGTTCGCTGAACCTGCGGGCCAGCGCGTGGAAGATCTCGAAGTCGGTGCGGGCCTGCCAGGGCGGGCTGATCGCGGGCGAGAAGGCGTGCACGTAGGGGTGCATGTCCGTGCTGGACAGGTCGTGCTTCTCGTACCAGGTGGCGGCCGGCAGGACCAGGTCGGCCATGAGGGTGGTCGAGGTCATGCGGAAGTCGAGGGCGAGCAGCAGGTCGAGTTTGCCGCGCGGTGCCTCCTCGTGCCAGGTCAGGTCCCGGGGCCGGGCCCCGGGCGGGGCCTCGGCCGCGTGCGCGTTGTCGCTCGCGCCGAGCAGGTGGCGCAGGAAGAACTCGTTGCCCTTGGCGGAGGAGCCGATCAGGTTGGCCCGCCACACGGTGAGCACGCGCGGCCAGTTCTCGGGGGCGTCCGGGTCCTCGCAGGCGAACGACAGTTTTCCCGCGGCCAGTTGGGACGCCACCCATTCGCCGGGCTCGTGCCCGCTCTCGCGCGCCGCGCGGCCCAGGTCGAGCGGGTTCGCGGAGAAGGCGGGCGCGGACGGCATCCAGCCCAGCCGCGCCGACTGCGCCACCAGGTCGGCGGTGTGCCGGCCGGCGAACAGCCCCTTCCCGGTGGACGCGGCGAGCGCGTCGGCGCCGTGGCCGTCGTAGCGCCACTGGTCGGTGTGCAGGTACCAGTACGGGGTGCCCGCGACCTGCCGGGAGGGGCGTACCCAGTCGGCGGCGGACTGGAGCTGCTGCCAGCCGGCGTAGGGCCGCACCTTCTCCTGGCCGACGTAGTGCGCCCAGCCGCCGCCGTTGACGCCCTGGCAGCCGGTGAGCAGCAGCAGGGTGAGGAAGGAGCGGTAGATGGTGTCGGAGTGGAACCAGTGGTTGGTGCCCGCGCCCATGACGATCGTGCAGCGGCCCCTGGACTGCTCGGCCGTCCGCGCGAACTCCCGGGCCACCCGCACCACGGCGGCGGCCGGCACGGACGTGATGGCCTCCTGCCAGGCGGGCGTGTGCGGCTGGGAGGCGTCGTCGTAGCCGTCGGGCCACTCGCCGGGCAGTCCGTCGCGGGCGACGCCGTACTGGGCGAGGAGCAGGTCGAAGACGGTCGTCACCCGGCGCCCGCCCACCTCGCGCACCGGCACGCCGCGCACCGAACTGCCGCCGTTCTCCTGCCCGTCGAAGCGGGGCAGCAGCACGCGGGCGCTGTCGCCGGTGCCGCCCGGCCGGTGGAAGGTCAGTTCGGGCTCGACGTCGCCGAGGTCCAGGTTCCAGCGGCCCTCGCCCAGCTTGGACCAGCGGTCGCCGAGGGTGCCGTGCGGGACGACGGGCCGCCCGGAGACCGCGTCGAGGAGCACCGGCTTCCACCGGGCGTCCTCCCCCGACTCCTCGTCGAGTCCGAGCGTCGCCGCGGTGACGAACTTGCCCGGTACGTAGGACCCCTGGTGGCGCGGGTCCTCCTCCAGCTCGATCAGGAAGGGCAGGTCGGTGAAGCGGCGGACGTAGTCGGTGAAGTACGGGACCTGGCGGCGCACGAAGAACTCGGTGAGGATCACGTGCCCCATGGCCATCGCCAGCGCCCCGTCGGTGCCGGGGTGCGGGTGCAGCCACTCGTCGGCGAACTTGGTGGCGTCCGCGTAGTCCGGGGAGACCACGACGACCTTCTGGCCCCGGTAGCGGGCCTCGGTCATCCAGTGCGCGTCCGGGGTCCGCGTCACCGGCACGTTGGACCCCCACAGCATCAGGTAGGCGGCGTCCCACCAGTCCCCGGACTCCGGTACGTCCGTCTGGTCGCCGAAGACCTGCGGGGAGGCGATCGGCAGGTCCGCGTACCAGTCGTAGAACGACACCATGGGCGCGCCGATCAGCGACATGAACCGGGCGCCCACAGCGTGCGAGGCCATCGACATCGCCGGGATCGGGGAGAACCCGGCCACCCGGTCGGGTCCGTGCTCGGCGATCGTGTGCACATGGGCGGCGGCGGCGATCTCCAGCGCCTCGTCCCAGTCGACGCGCACCAGGCCGCCCTTGCCGCGTGCCGCCTGGTAGCGGCGCCGTCTGACGGGGTCCGAGGTGATCTCGGCCCAGGCGGCCACCGGGTCGCCCAGCCGCCGGCGCGCCTCGCGGTACATCTCCAGGAGCACGCCGCGCGCGTGCGGGTAGCGCACCCGGGTCGGCGAGTACGTGTACCAGGAGAACGATGCGCCGCGCGGGCAGCCGCGCGGTTCGTACTCGGGCCGGTCGGGGCCGGTGGAGGGGTAGTCCGTCTCCTGGGTCTCCCAGGTGATCAGTCCGTCCTTGACGTACACCTTCCACGAGCAGGAGCCGGTGCAGTTCACGCCGTGCGTGGAGCGCACCACCTTGTCGTGCGCCCAGCGCTCCCGGTAGGGCGCGTCGTTGACCCCTTGGTCGGTGCGGAAGACCGCCCGCAGGTCGGGAGTGGTCACGGAGCGTCGCAGTAGGCGCCCCGCCTGAAGCAGCTGATCGGCGGCCAGGGCCGCCATGCGTTCCGCTTCCTTTCGTGCCGCGCGCCGTCCCACTGCGCTCACATCCCCTATGAAGTCGGCGGCACACCGGCCGGGGTGGTCACGCCCGGACGGCCGGTGCTGGTGAGGCAAGCCTTACGCATCGGAACGGTGCGTTCCCATAGGGCTACGCAGAGTTGAGAAGAGCTATACAGGCCTTTTCTTTGCGCTTTGCAATAATTGCACCTGGCAAGGGTCCGGAAAGCTATGTTTCGAATCGCTTTTCGAGGGGAATACTCCGCCGACCACGGCTGTGCGGTACGCCCAAGTCCGGCACCGCCGCGAACACGGGCGAGCACGCGCCGGCGCCCGGTCCCACGAGCAACACGAGTGCGGAACCGGCCAGCGTGTCACCCCCGCGACCGGGTGGTCGTGGTCGTCCGGGACGGATGCGCACCGGGGTGGTCAGGGCTCGACGAGTCCGGCGCGGATGGCGTACCGGGTGAGTTCCAGGCGGTCGCGCAGGCCGAGCTTGTGCAGCAGGTTGGCGCGGTGCCGCTGGACCGTCTTGACGCTGATGAAGAGGATCTTGGCGATCTCCTTGGAGGAGTGCCCCTCCGCCACCAGCTTGAGGACCTCCTCCTCGCGGGGCGTCAGGACCTGGCCGGGGGCCTCCTCGCCGTGCCGGACCCGGTCCAGGTAGTTGCGGATCAGCGCGGTCACCGCGCCCGGGTAGAGGAAGGGCTCGTCGCGCATCGCGGCCCGGCAGGCGGCGACCAGGTCCTGGTCGGCGACCGACTTCAGCACGTAACCGCAGGCACCGGCCTTCAGCGCCTGGAAGAAGTACTGCTCGTTGTCGTGCATCGTGAGCATGAGGATGCGCAGGTCCGGCTTGAGGGAGGCCAGTTCGCGGGTGGCCTGGAGGCCGGTCAGCCGGGGCATGGCGATGTCGAGGACCGCCAGGTCGACCTCGTGGGTGCGGGCCATCTCGATGGCCTCCGCCCCGTCGCCCGCCTCGGCGACCACTTCCAGGTCCGGTTCCTGGTCGAGGATGAGCCGTACGCCGCGCCGGACCAGCGCGTGGTCGTCGGCGAGCAGGATGCGGACGGGGGCCGGGGCGCGGCCGGCGGGGGCGCGGTGGTGCGGGAATCGGTCGTCGGGCATGGTCACGGTCGCTTTCCGGGGACGGGCGCGGTGAGCCGGACCCGGGTGCCGGGGGCGGCCGGGGGGCCGGGGTTGCTTCCGGGGCGGGCGGCATCGTCGGGGGCGGTGGTGCTTTTGGGGCTCGGGATGCCCTTGAGGCCGATGGTGTCGGCGGTGCCAGTGGAGCCCGCGGGACCGGCAGAGCGCGCGGGAGCCGGGTAGGCCGCCGGGCCGGTGGCACCCGCCGGACCCGTGGAGCCAGCCGGACCCGTGGAGCCCGCCGGGCCCCTCGCGTCGGCGATGTCCAGGGCGGCCCCGATGAGCAGGGCCCGTTCGCGCATCCCGCGGATGCCGGCCCCCTCGCAGGCCGCCCTGATGCCGCGGCCGTCGTCGGTGATGGCCAGCACCACGGCACCCTCGGTGCGGGTGAGACCCACCTCGATCCGTTCGGCCTCCGCGTGGCGGGCGGCGTTGGTCAGGCTCTCCTGGGCGACCCGGTAGAGGACCAGCTCCGTCTCGGGCTCCAGGGCGGGCAGATCGGCGTCGAAGCGGCGTACGACCTTCAGGCCGGTGTGGGTGGCGAAGTCGGAGGTGAGCGAGGTCAGGGCGCTGACCAGGCCGAGGTCGTCCAGGACGCCGGGGCGCAGCCGCCGTACCAGCCGCCGCACCTCGTCCAGGCTCTCCCGGGTGATCTCCCGGGCCTGGTGCAGCTCGTCGCGCAGCGGCGGCTCGGCCTCGTCGGCCGCCCGCTTGAGGGCCAGCAGGGTCGCGGTCATGCTCTGTCCCACCTCGTCGTGCAGTTCCTGCGCGATACGGCGCCGTTCGGCCTCCTGGGCGAGCAGGACCCGGGCGCTGCTGGTGGCGCGCTCGTGCTCCAGCCGGTCGAGCATGGCGTTGAACGTGCGGATCAGCTCGGCGACCTCGCCGCCGCCCGCGGCCGGCAGCCGCTGGCCCGGCCGGAGCAGGTCGACGGTGGTCATCAGCTTCGTCAGCCGGTCCAGCGGGGCCAGGCCCCAGCGCAGCAGCGCCGCGTTGGCGACGAGCATGACGACGAGGCCGCCGACCAGGATGACGGCCTCGGTCAGCACGACCGGCACGGAGACGGTCACCGGGGCCCACAGCAGCAGCGCGGTGGCCGAGCCGAGCACCACGGCGTTGAGTCCGAAGATCCGCCAGAACAGGGACACCGGGGTGGTTCCTCCTCACCTGACACGGCCTGCGCACATGACCCGGCCGACGTGGCCCGTATGCCTCCACTGTCGGTCATCGCACGTCGCGGCCGGGCCGCGGGCCCTGTCCCGGTCGTCCTGTCCTGCTGTTCCTGTCCTGCCGTTCTTGTCCTGCCGTCCTTGTTCTGGGGCGTCACCGAGCCTGCCCGTCGCGCGCGGGCGCGTCGATGGGTCCTGGCGCCCATTTCGCGGCGTGCGCCCCACCCATGCCCGCGGTGGGCGTCCGCCCGGTGTGCATCCCGCTGCCCGCCGCAAATGGGCTCCGGGACCGATGGGCCCGGGGCGCCGGGCGGGCCAGGCTGAGCAGTGCAAGCCCCCGTCCCCACCCCGCCCTCCTTCGGAGAGAGGACCCGCCATGCCCTCCGACGCCGCCCGGACCGCTCCCCGCCTCGAACGCCTGACCGCCGAGGAGGCCCGGCGGCGGCTCGAACACGCCCGGGGGACCCGGCTGGTCCAGCTGCGGGCGCTGACCGAGACCGGGCAGAGCGCGGACGACCATCTGATGTCCGCGCAGCGGGACGCCATCGGACGGGTGCTCAAGGAGATCGACGAGGCCTTCGCCCGCGTCGAGGACGGCACCTACGGCACCTGCGTGGCCTGCGCCGCCCCGGTTCCCGCGGAGCGCCTGGAGATCCTCCCCTACACGAGCCACTGCGTCGCCTGCCGGCGCGGACCGGCCTGACCGCCCGCCTTCAAGCCTTCACGCCTTCACGCCACTTGTCTCCCGCCCTGCCCGAAGGGTGAACCGGTGAACCATCAGAGCATCGCCGACCACGGCACACGACCGGCGCGTGAGACCCCGCCCTGCGGCGCGCCGACCGCCGAGGACCTCGCCGCGCTCCGCGAGAACCTGCACGAGCAGCGCCTGTTCCGGCGGGAGCAGTTGCAGCAGATCGCGGCCAGTGCGACCTCGCGCGAGGACGCCCTGCTCCAGCAGCGGGCCGCGGCCCAGGTCGAGGTCCGCGTCCAGCTCGCCGCGTCCGCCCGGATGGTCCTGGCCGACGTGGAGGCGGCCCTCGCGCGCATGGCCGACGGCAGTTACGGCACCTGCCACCTGTGCCGGGGGCCCATCGCGCGCGAACGCCTGGAGATAGTGCCGCAGGCCCGCTACTGCGCCCGCTGCCAGCAGGTCAGGGAGGCGGAGCGGTGACGGTGCTCCGCAGGCCCTGGCCGGCGCGCCGCCCGTGGCCGATGCGCGGCAAGTGCGTCGGCGTCGCCCTCGACCTGGGCAGCGCACGCACCCGCGCGTGGGTGGCCGGCCGGGGCCTGGTCCTGGATGTGCCGACGGTGACGTTCCCCGGCCCCGGTGCCGCGTACCCGATCCAGCGGGGCACGATCGTCGACACCCCGGGCACCGCCCGGATGCTGGCCCGCCTGCTCGTCCACCGGCTGCCCCGCTTCGGCCGCCCGCTGGTCGTGCTCACCGCCCCCGTGCTGGACGGCGTCGCCTTCCGCGCCGAGGCCCGTACGGCCGTCCAGGTGCTGCGCCCGCGCGGCGTCCTGACCCTCCCCGGGGCCCGCGCGGTCGCCCTCGGCGCCGGCGCCGACCTGTCCCGGCCGTTGCTCGTCGTCGACATCGGCGCCCAGCTCACCGAGGTGGTGCTGCTGGCGGACGGCGCGGTCGTCGACGCGCGCCGCACCGCACTCGGCACCGGCGACCTGGACACGGTCGCCCCGGCGGAGCTCAGCGAGGCGGTGGTCGGCATGGTGAGCGCGATGGAGCGCCAGGACCGTACGACGCTCACCGCCGACGCCCTGCGCCGGGGCGCCCTGCTGGCGGGCGGCGGCGCCCTGCGTCCCGAGATCGTCTACCGGCTCACCGGCCGGCTGCACGCCCCCGTCGTACCCGTGGCGGCCCCGCACACGGCGGCCGTCCGAGGCGCCGCCACCCTCCTGCACGCCGCCCGCGCCCACCCGTCGGCGGGCGGCACCGCCTCTCCTCCTCGGCGGAACAACCGGTGAAAGGAGGCCGGTTACCGTGCCCGGGCGCGCTTGGCGAGCACCGAGGTGCCTCCGGCCCTGCCCGCCGGCAGCACGGTCGAGACCCGGGCGGCCGCCCACGGCGGCATGGACGGGCACGGGTCCACGGTGGACGGCGGCGAAGCGACCGGGCCGCCTCGCGCGCGTCAAGGAAACTTGCCGAACCTTGGCGTCTCCTTGACGCGAACATGGGTAGCACACCGGCACTGAGGCAGGGGCCAACACTGCCGGAAACCGGCAATGCGCTCCGCGCGCGGGTGCGGGCATGATGACTCCAGGGGAGCACTACGGACGGTTTCCGGTGCCGGACCCCGGCAGTTGCCGGGCCGGTCCCGGGGACCGTACGGGGGAGAACCGTACGGGGGAGAGGGGGACCACGTCAGCGGCCGCACGGTCCGCCGGTGCGTACCGCACGGAACGAACCGCGCACACCGCACCTCGAACGGCCCGCCGGGGCCCGGCACCTGACACCCGTCCGGGGACGTTCCATGCCGGAACGTTTCCGTGCCGGGTGGTGGATGCCGGGTGCCGGTACCGGTACCGGTCGCCGTACGCGAGAGCGGGCGCCGGGCCGGGGATGCGGGCGGGGCGCGGTGACCGGCCGCGAAGAGCGGCGAGCGGACCCGGAACCGGGGATCGGCGAGCGGGCGTCAGAGCTGACACCCAGACGCCGGATCCGCCTCCGAGGGCCGGTGTCGCCGCCCGCACGCCACAACTTCGTTACTCCAGGGGACGTTTGCCATGGTTGTCATCGGCGCGCTCGTCGCGGCCTGTCTGATCCTCGTTCTGCTCGTGCTGTTCGTCTTCTCCCAGCTGTTCCGCAAGGTGGAGCAGGGCAAGGCGCTCATCGTCTCCAAGACCCGCAAGGTCGACGTCACCTTCACCGGCCAGGTCGTGCTGCCGGTGCTGCACAAGGCCGAGGTGATGGACATCTCGGTGAAGGCCATCGAGATCACCCGCTCGGGGCGTGACGGCCTCATCTGCCGGGACAACATCCGGGCCGACATCCGCATCTCGTTCTTCGTGAAGGTCAACAAGTCCGCCGCGGACGTCATCAAGGTCGCCCAGTCCGTCGGCACGGCGCGCGCCAGCCACCAGGACACGCTCCAGGAGCTGTTCCACGCGAAGTTCTCCGAGGCGCTGAAGACCGTCGGCAAGCAGATGGACTTCACCGACCTCTACACCAAGCGCGAGGAACTCCGGTACCACATCATCGAGTTGATCGGTGTCGACCTCAACGGGTACCACTTGGAGGACGCGGCGATCGACTACCTGGAGCAGACGCCGCTGTCCCAGCTGGACCCGGCCAACGTCCTCGACGCGCAGGGCATCCGGAAGATCACCGAGCTGACGGCCGTGGAGCACGTGCGCACCAACGAGGCGCAGCGCACCGAGGAGAAGGAGATCACCCGGCAGAACGTCGACGCGCGCGAGGCCATCCTGGAGCTGGAGCGCCGGCAGGTGGACGCCGAGATCAAGCAGAAGCGGGAGATCGAGACCTCCCGGGCCCGCGAGGAGGCCGAGACCGCCCGGGTCGTGGAGGAGGAGCGGCTGCGCGCGCAGAGCGCCTTCCTGCGCACCGAGGAACAGCTCGGCGTGCAGCGGGAGAACCAGGCCCGCGAGGTCGCCGTCGCCGCGAAGAACCGCGAGCGGGTCATCGCCGTCGAGAACGAGCGCATCGAGAAGGACCGGATGCTGGAGGTCATCGCCCGGGAGCGGGAGACCCAGCTGACGAAGATCTCCGCCGACAAGGAGGTCGAGGCGGAGAAGCGGGAGATCGCCGAGGTCGTGCGCGAGCGGGTGGCGGTGGACCGTACGGTCGCCGAGCAGGAGGAGTCCATCAAGAAGCTGCGCGCCGTGGAGGAGGCGGAGCGCGAGCGGCAGGCCATCATCATCGCCGCCGAGGCGGAGGCCCAGGAGAAGCTGGTCAAGGACATCAAGGCCGCGGAGGCCGCCGAGCAGGCCGCGACCCACCGCGCCGCCGAGTCGCTGACCCTGGCCGAGGCCAAGCTGAAGTCCGCCGACCTGGAGGCCCGCGCCAAGCTGCGGATGGCCGAGGGCGTCCAGGCGGAGGCCGCCGCCGAGGGACTGGCCGCCGTGCAGGTCCGCGACAAGGAGGCCGAGGTCATCGAGAAGGCCGGCCGTGCGGAGGCCGAGGCCGCCCAGGCGCGGATGCTCGCGGAGGCCGAGGGCACCCAGGCGCGGATGCTCGCGGAGGCCCAGGGCACCGAGGCGCGGCTGCGGGCCGAGGCCGAGGGCGCGCAGGCCAAGGCGCTCGCCGAGGCGAGTGCGATCGGCGAGAAGCTGAAGGCGGAGGCGGCGGGCCTGACCGAGAAGGCGGCGGCGATGGCCGCCCTGGACGAGGCCTCGCGCGGCCACGAGGAGTACCGGCTGCGCCTCCAGGCGGAGAAGGAGATCCGGCTCGCCGGGCTCGACGTGCAGCGCCAGGTCGCCGAGGCGCAGGCCACCGTGCTGGCGACCGGCCTGGAGCACGCCGACATCGACATCGTGGGCGGCGAGTCGGTCTTCTTCGACCGGCTGGTGAACGCGATCTCGCTCGGCAAGGGCGTCGACGGGTTCGTCGAGCACTCCGCGACCGCGCAGGCGCTGGCCCGGCCCTACCTGGACGGTTCGGCGAGCCTCGCCGACGACCTGGGCCGGATCCTCGGCTCGGTGTCCACCGCCGACGTGCAGAACCTGACCGTGTCCGCGCTGCTGATGAAGCTGATGAACTCCGGCGGCAGCCACGCCGGGCAGTTCCAGCAGCTCCTGGACCGCGCGGGCGAGCTGGGCCTGGCCGACACCCCGGTCACCGCCCTCGCCGTCAACGGCACCGCCCGGGTCTGACGGACCAGGGGGCCCGCGCAGCCACCGTACGGGGGACGGCGGC
>NZ_JBHJUW010000144.1:0-22674 GCF_042268205.1 Streptomyces sp. NPDC056160 | reverse complement strand
CGGTCAGCCGGCAGGCCGCTGTGGTCCCCAGCTGGCCCTGGACACCCGCGAACGCTTCGTCGACCAGGGGTGCGGCGGCGTGCTTCAGGCCGCGCTCTCGGAGAGCAGTTCCAAGAGCGCGTTGGCTTTTCCCATGACTTCCAGGGCCGCGTCCCGGCGGGCCAGGTCCTTCTCCAGCCGTGCGACCTTCTTGCGCAACCGCTCCAGCTCGGCCTGCTCGGCCGCCTTCTTCGGCCGCACCGCCGATGTCCGCCGGTCGGCCAGGGCATCCAGCGCGCCGGCCTCGCGTGCCTGGCGCCACTCGATGACGTGCGAGTGGTACAGCCGCTCACGCCGCAGGATCGCACCCTTCTCCCCGGCCGGGGCGGCGTCGTACTCGGCAACGATCCGCAGCTTGTACTCCGCGGAAAACGTCCGCCGCTTCGGCTTCGGCGCCGGATCGTCACCGGCGGGTATCGGGGTGGTGCTGGCCATGCTGAAGGGATCTCCTGTCTCGCCCATCCAGACTAACCCGATAAACCGGGTGTCTCAGCCGAGGCTGTCAGAGGGGCCCGCTCCTGCACCTCGGGGTCCGGCCTCGCTGGGCGCATCCGTGGCGTTGAGAACCTTCGCATACGCGCTACCGCGGGGTGGCGGGGAATCGTGTCCCTGCCCGCGCACGTGGCCGAACGCGACAGAATGCCTGGACACGGACCTGAAGCAGGGAGAGATGTTGACGACTGCGCGTCACGGCTGGCCCACCGATGAACGCACCGGCCGCACCGGCACGAGCGTGGCAGCCGTCCCACCGTCGCCGCTCAGCGCGCTCGACGCCAACGCCTGGTCCGAGCGCCTCAAGTCCGCGTGCGTGCACGACCGGTTGTCACGATCCGTGCGGGAAGAGGTGCTCCGTCGTACGGCGGCGGGACTGATGTCGCTGCGTGATCTGCGGATGGTCCTGCTCGTTGCCGGTGACCACGAGTCCTTCGTGCCGGTGCGGGAGACGGTGATGAGGGCGGTGGCGGCGAACCCGGAGACGGTCCGCCAACTCCTGCAGCTGCACGTCCAGCTCGAGATGTGGCCGCCGCTCGTCTTCACCGACACCCCCGGCGCCGCGCAGGCCCGGGTCGGCCTGCCCGGCCACGAGGTCACCGGCCCCGAACGCCGGGGCAAGACCAAGCAGCAGGCCCGCGACGCGGCCATGACCAGCCTGCTGGCCCACCTGGCCGGCGCCCCCGACCCGCTCGACGCCTCCTCGGCGCCGGCGCCGCGCACGAAGCGGCTGGGCTGCGGCGGACTGGGCGTGGACACCTTCGAGGTCCTGCTCGCCGAGGACATCACCGCGCCCGCGCCCCGTCCCCTCCTCCTGGACGACCTCCTCGGGCGCGCCGAGCACGGGCAGTACCAGCACCGCCACATGTACGCCCTGCTCTTCACCGCGGCCGGCCCGGGCTGGCAGCAGGCCCGCAGCGCGATGCTCGACGTCGTTGCCCAGCGCTCCGGATACGCGGCCGCGCTCCTGGCCATGCACGCCAGGAATCTTCAGCTCGAGCAGTTCTCCTACGACGAGACCCTCGACGAGGACGCCGAGCACCGGCACGTGATCGCTGCACGGTGCGAAGGCGGCGACGGCGAGGTCCGCGGCGCAGTACAGCGGGCCCGGAGCCGAAAAGCCGGCCGCCACTGCGCGGCGGTCAGCCTGCTGGCGGCGCTAACCGGACTGCCCGAGCCGGAGGTCCGCCTGCCTGACGAGCCCGAGCCGGACAAGCCGCCCGCGCAGCCCGCCGACGGTAGGGGAGCGGCCGACAAGCGGCGCACGAACGCGCTGATGGACCTCAACCAGCTGAAGCTCGACGACGTGATCACCAAGCCCGAGTGGACGTACGAGTCCATCGGCACCCCGCACAAGCCCCGCTTCCGCTGCACGGGAACGTGCGAGGTCCGCGGCACTCCTGTCCAGGCCGATGGACGGGGCGGGAGCAAGGCCATCGCCCGGCTGGACGCGGCCGACGCCCTGCTCCAGCTGATCCGCCAGAACCACGCGACGCCCGACGAAGCTCCCGACGAGGCCCCGGCGCCGTCCCTCACCGAGGTGGAAACCGCGAGCGGCCCGGAGGCGGTGGGGGAGGAGGCGCAGGTGCCTGCCCCGCCGGCGATGCCGGTGGTGCCCGTCCAGCGCACCGGAGAGCGTCCGTACCTCGATGCGGCCTCGGGGGTGGCCGAGGCCTTGGCGGCCGGCTGCGCCCTGACTCTGATCCGGCCCGTCCCCGGCCGCGCCACCTGTTTCCTGCTCTACCGGGACGACGGTACGGCGATGCCTCCCGCGCTCCTGCCGGCGCCGCTCGCGCAATCCGAGCACGAACTGGCGCTCGCCAGTGGCACCGCAGCCCGGCGCGCCCAGGTGGCCGGCTGGGCTCTGCCGCTCCCGCTCGCCGTCGACGCCCTGGTCGCTGCCGAGCGTCCCTTGGCCGGTGTGCACGCGTCGGCCACCGCGTGGGCGGGAGTGCTCCGCTTCGGACTTCAGCTCCTCGCCGACGGCCTGGCCCACCCGGCCGTCGGCAACGACGGCTCCGCTTTGTGGCGCCTGGGGCCGGTCACCGGCGCGGACCGTAGGACGCTGGAGGGCCTCGTCGCAGATCTCCCGGCCCACGCGCACTGCGAGGTCCTGCCCGCCGACGACCCGACGACGCTCCTCATCCCGCACGCCGCCGACGCCGTGGACACCGTCCTGACCACCCTGGCCGACACCTTCGTCGCCACACCGGGCGCGAGTGCGCTCTTCGGCACGCACCCCTTCACCACGCCCGCCCAGCCACTCCACCCCGACCTGCGCCAGTGGGCGGACGATCTCGAAGAAGCCGCCGACCCCGGGCCGGCGCCGCGGCTGCTCCTCGCCCTCGAGCCGCCCACCGAGGCCGATGCCGACGCCCAGCTGCTGCGCGCCACCCTCTTCGTGCACCTCGCCGACGACACCGACTCGCCAGTGCCGGCCAGGACGCTCTGGACGGAGCAGGCCCCCGGCACCGTCGTACTGCGCCGCCGCATCCAGCGCGCCCTGCGCCGGAGCGCCACCGTGTGGCCGGCCGCCGAGCGCCTCGCCGCGCAGCCGGAACCCGCCGGGATGCCGCTGCGTCTGCCTGAGGCAGCCCAGCTCGCCGAGCTCGGCGCCGACGGCGTGCCCGGACTCGACGTGCGCTGGCCGGCCGGCCTGGTCGACGCCCTCACTACCCGCACCGTGGTCGGCGCCCGCGCACCGGCCGGCGACATGCGCCTCGGCCTGGCCCAACTCCTCGACTTCTCCTGGCAGATCGCCCTGAACGGGCAGCCGCTGACCGAAGACGAGATGGACGCCCTGGCCGAGGCCGCCCGCCCCCTGCTGCGGCTGCGCGACACCTGGGTGCTGCTCGACCCGGCCACCGCCCGCCGCGCCGCCCACCGCCACCTCGACTCCCTCACCGGGATCGACGCCCTCGGCGCCGCGCTGTCCGGCACGATCACCGTCGACGGCCAGGCCTACCCGTGTGAGCCGGCCGGCGGCCTCGCCGACCTCATCACCGCCCTGCGCACCAACACCTCCGACACCGGCCTCGTCCCCGTCCCGGACGGACTGCGCGCCGAGCTGCGCGGCTACCAGCACCGCGGCCTGACCTGGCTGGCCCGCCTCACCGAACTCGGCTTCGGAGCGGTCCTCGCCGACGACATGGGCCTGGGCAAGACCCTCACCGCGATCGCCCTCATCCTCCACCGCCAGCGGATCGGGGCGCGCAAGCCCACCCTTGTCCTTGCCCGCGCGAGCCTGGTCACCAACTGGATCCGCGAACTGGCCAAGTTCGCCCCCGAGGTGCAGGCGATCGCCTACCACGGCCCGAACCGCACGCTCGCCGAGATCACCGGCACCACCGTGGTGGTGACCACCTACGGCGTCCTGCAACGCGACGCCGAACTCCTCGCCGCCACGCAGTGGGACATGGTCGTCGCCGACGAGGCGCAGAGCGTGAAGAACCCCGACAGCCTCGCCGCCCAGGCGCTGCGCACCCTGACCTGCGCCGTGCCGCTGGCCATGACCGGCACCCCGGTCGAGAACCGGCTCGAGGAACTCTGGGCGATCATGGACTGGGCCAACCCCGGCCTGCTCGGCACCCGCACCACCTTCCGCACCCGCCACGGCCGCGACGCCGAACGGGATACGACCGGCGAGAGCGCCCGTGCGCTCGGCCGCCTCATCAGCCCCTTCCTGCTACGCCGCCGCAAAAGCGATCCCGGCATCGCACCCGAACTCCCCGACAAGATCCACGCCCAGCGGATCGTCCAGCTCACCCCCGAACAGGCCGCCCTGTACGAGGCGGCGGTCCGCGAGAGCCTCGACGCGGTCCGCGCCTCCACGGGAATCGCCCGCCACGGCCTGGTGGTGAAGCTGATCACCGCATTGCGGCAGGTCTGCAACCACCCGGCCCACTATCTGAAGGAGTCCTTCGACCCGGATGCGGGCCCGGGCGCGTTCGCGGCCCGCTCGGCGAAGCTCGCCGCCCTGGACGAACTCCTCGACCAGATCAGTGCCCTGGGCGAATCCGCGCTGATCTTCAGCAGCTACGTGGAGATGGGCCGGCTCCTTAAGGCGCACCTGTCCGCGCGCGGGCGGCGAGCGGAGTTTCTGCACGGCGGTACGCCCGTCCGTACCCGCCAGCGCCTCGTCGACGCCTTCCAGGCCGGCGACACCCCCGTGCTGATCCTGTCCATCAAGGCCGCCGGCGTCGGGCTCAACCTCACCCGCGCCACCCACGTGATCCACTTCGACCAGCAGTGGAACCCCGCGATCGAGGACCAGGCCACCGACCGCGCGCACCGGATCGGGCAACACCGGCAGGTCTACGTACACCAGCTCCTCAACGACGCCACGCTCGAGGACCGCATCGCCGCCCTGCTCGTCCACAAGCGTGCTCTGAGCGACGCCGTCCTTGACGGCGGCGAGAAGGCGCTCGCCGACCTCGACGACCAGGAACTTGCCCAGCTCGTTTCCCTTGGGAGCCACCCGTGACCACCGCCGACCAGGCCCCGGCCTCCGCCACCCACGGCTGGACGGACGCCTGGCTCACCGCCTTCGAGGCCGCGGCCGCCGACCCGGTCATGCTCCTCACCGGCGAACGCCTGCTGGACAGAGCGGACATCGGCCAGGTCCACATCAACCCCGGCACCGCCAAAACAACCCTGACCATGCCGAACGCCTCCCGCCCCCACCAGCCCTGCGTGAGCGTCAGCCTGCTCCCCGGCCCCGAGTGGGAGCGCATCTACCGGGCGATCGCCGCCACCGGCGAACACGCCGACACCATCGCCGCCGGCCGCCTGCCCGACATCCTCACCACCTTCGCCGGCGCCGACATCCTCCGCATCGCGCCCGCGCCCGGCGACATCACCTTCACCTGCAGCTGCCGCCCCGACCCCGGCATCTGCCCGCACAGCGCCGCCGTCGGCTACCGCGTCGCCCAGCACGTACGCGCCAACCCCGGAGTCCTCCTCACCCTGCGCGGCGGCTCCATGAAGGAGCTGCGCACCCTGCTCCGGGCCCCCAAGCCCACCGATCCCGCGCCGGCTCCCGGAGCGGAACCGGCGCGGACCGGGATCGACGCGCACAATGCCTTCGGCCGGTTCACGGCCCGCCCCACCCACCCGCAGCCGGCCCGCGCCCGTACCACCCGGACGGTCCCGGCTCCACCGCTGGACGGTCTGCGGTCCGACCCGCCGGCCCCGGCACCCACCGCCCAGGCCCTGCGCCTGCTGGCCCGGAACGCCGCCGCACGGGCCCGCGACATCCTGGCCGGCCGTCCCGTTCCGGTCGGCGACGACCCCGTCCAGGACGCCGCCCGGCTGCTGGCCGACCCCGCCCACCGGGCCCACCTCGAACACGCCGCCGAGCAGCTGGGCCTGTCCACCCTCCAGATGCGCGACCTCGCCCTCGCCCACGAGTACGGCGGTGGGGCAGGCGTCGAAGCCGCACTGTGGCCCCTGACCGCGGACGCGGAGGTACTCGCGCACGCCGAGGCCGCGATCCAGCCTCACCGGCCGGCACCGCTGGCCTCTCTCGTCAGCCAGGACAACCAGCTCACCGACGCGGCCGCCCGTATCCAACTCCGCCTCGGCTCCGACGGCCTGTGGTATCCCTTCACCGACTGGCACGGCACCTGGCGGCCCGCCCCCGGCCCCTCGCGCAACCCCGCCACCGCCTACAAGGCAGCACGCCGCGCCCTGCGGGACCGGTAGCCGGATGTCGGCGGCCACGTGCGCGGCTCGCCAACTCCACCGGAACAGAGCGCTCTTCACGGCTGCAGCATGCTCGTAGTCACTGGGGGAACCGGGCGATCCGTCAACCGGCCTCCCCGGCAGAGCTCGCCCGTCGGCAACGGGAGCGGTCGGACATGGAACGGGCATAGAGTGCCGTATTTGTGGACGAACAGCAGGCAGGCACGCGGTGCCGGACGTGCGGCCGGGGTCCGGCAGATCAGTGGTTGAACGACGAGGGTCCGCTGTGCGACCCGTGCCTGGACGAGCGGATCGCAGCGGCGACGGGCATGCCACGGCTTCCTGCCGCCCCGGCCCCGGTGGAAGTAGTCGGAGGGGACGGCCGTCGGCATGTGCTGCGCTACCGGCTGTGGCGCGCGCCCACCGGGATCTCGGTGCGGCTGGTCGAAGAACGCGGGGACGCGGACGACGGGTTCGTGTTCGAGGTGCTCGGTGATCATGACGCAGACGTGGGCGAGCTGGCGGCGCGGGTGCGGGCCGAGGCCGAAGCGGAGATCGCCCGCTGCTTCCTGGAACCGGCCCCGCCGGGCGCGGGGTGGCGGCTGACCGGAGAGGACGTCGCGGGCCGGCTGATCGCGGATCCTGAGGGCGGCCCGGTCAGTGTCGTCATCGACGGCCGGACGCTGTCATGGGACGAGCTGGGCGAAACATTGGCCTCGTTCGAGGGCTGGCGCTTCCGCCTGGCCATCGACGCCTCCCTGACCGATGTGCGGTCGGATGCCGCCAAGGCGGAGTGGGGCGTGCAGGACGCTCCGGGCTGAGAAACTCACTGTCGCCGCTGACGGCGGAGACGCCGTAGTGCGTCCATGTTGCACAATTCAGCCGTTCTGTACCGGAAGATGGCGGTGAGTGAAGACGATGTCCCGCACGCGTTCGATAGCCGTCGGCGCGACGCGGGCCAAGACCTCCACGGCGCAGTGCCAACCGTCGGCCGCGAGAGCACTGGCCGTGAACTGCCGAGCCTTCTGAGCCATTTCCGCCGTGTCAGGCGGAATCTGCGTCAGGGCAAACGTCCGGAACGTCTCGGTGAAGGCCGTGCTGGTGGATGCCGAGACAGCGCAGAGACCTGCTGGCGCCCCTGCAAGGTACCCGGCCACGGAAGCGGGCCTCATGCGAAGGCGGCGGCGCGGTTTCTGAGTTCCTGCGCTGCGGGGTTGTTGGGGAGTCGGAGCAGGCGAACGGACATGTCCTGGAGGGCCGAGCGGATCCTGATCGAGCGGACGCCCTCCGCGCAGTCGAGGAAGCCGGCCCAGGTGGTGAGGGCGCTGTCTGTGTCTCCTTGGCGTAGGCGGACTCCCGCGAGGTCGGCTGTGACGATGGCGCGGGTGCGGCGGCGGTCGAGGCCGTGGATGTCGAGGGCGAGGAGAAGGTGTTCCTCGGCCGCGGTGAGGTCGCCGAGGCGGTTGAGGATCATGCCGGTTTCGTGGGCCCAGCGGCCGGGGGAGTAGTGGGCGGCCCAGGAGTCGGTGGGGCCGGGCTGGGGGCGGCCGATGGCGGATTCGGCGAGGGCGAGGTGCTGTGAGGCGAGGCGGCGGTCGTCGTCCTGGGCGGCCGCATTGGCCAGCGTGGCGTTGTAGTAGGCCACGGCGCGCGGGTTGTCGAGGTCGCGGCCGTAGGTGACGCAGGCCTCGCTGAGCTGGACGGCTTCGGCACGGTAGCCGAGGTCGATGCACTGGACCGCCAGGCCGCGAAGGGCGGTGGCTGCGAGTTCCCGGTCGCCGGCTTCGGCGGCAAGCCGGTAGGCGTGGGCGTAGTAGTGCTGGGCAAGGCCCTGGAGTTCGGGGGAGTCGCCTTCGTCCTGCGCCATCCAGCCGGCGAGGTGGGCGAGCTGGGAGGCGGCGGCGAACAGGTCCCCGCGGGTTGTCGCTGTGTAGGTGCCGTTCAGCCAGGGGGCGACGTCTTCGGTGAGGTAGCGCACGGCGAGGTGGCGGGCGTGGCCGCCGCCGAGCTCGGCGGCGGAGTCACCGAGGCTCCTCACCATGGTCTTGATGGCGGCGACTTCGCCGCGGCCGACGCGGACGGCGCCGGCGGGTGCGCTGTGGACACGGCGGGTGATGCTGTCGGGGTCGGGCAGGCCGAGGGCGGCGAGCGCGTAGCCGCTGGACGCGGTGAGGAACTTCCGGCGGTCCACCTCGAGATCGCTCCTTCCCAGCTGGACGAGTGAGGCCACCGTATCGGCGGGGGCCGGTGTGACGAGCGGTTCCGGGACGCGCCTGGCGTCGGGGTCGAGTGCGAGGACGCGAGCGACGTAGGGCCACCAGTAGGCGGGCGTGCGCTCGCCGGTCATCCACTTACGGGCGTACTGACGTTGTAATCGGTCCGGGCCGCTGCCCTCGGCCTGACCCACAGCACGCGCCAGCTGGCTCGGCCCCCAGCCGCGCTCGCGGCAGGCTGAACTGATCAGATGCGCGAGGTGCTGAGCGTGCGATGCAGGCGTCATCCCGTCACCCCGTCCCTGGACTACGCGGGACTACGGAGGACTACATCTTCCCCTCTTCCGAGGGCGCGCACGCAGAGCTTGACTGAACTCTCCCCTCCGCCCGAACAGCGGTACTACACAAGGATGTTGACACGCTCATGACCCGGCGTCCGGCGCGGGTGCTCGCGTGAGCCAGGCGGAGCGGGCCGCCCGCTTCAGTGCGGGCGGCCTAGCCCGATCAGCTGGTACTGGAGAGGAGTCACGGTGACCGCCCCTATGGTGATCTTGGACTGCTACACCGTCGAGCCCAGCGGCCTGGGCGTCCCGCCGTACCTGTCCGCATACGTGCGGCAGGCGTACGCGGCCCTGCGCCGGGCCCGGCCCGACGCCGAGGTGAAGTACGTGACGATCGACGACGTCCGCTGGTGCCTGGCCGGCGGCCGCCCCGCGGTGGAGCCGCCGCTGAGCGACCGGCTGACGTACTCGGCGACCGCCAACCGCGACAAGGCAGTGGAGCTGCTGCGAGACGCCGACATGGTCGTCGTAGTGGCAGGCGACAAGGTCCCCTCGGTGCACCTGCACGCCGTCAACGGCGGGCAGGACGACATCGCCCGCGCAATAGCCTGCGTCAGGGGCCGCCGCTTCCTGCTCGGCCCGATGGCCACCTGGACGCTTACGGAACCAGCCTCCTGGGCCGGGCTGTTCGACGCCGTCCACACCCACACCGTCACCTCCTCCACCCTGGCCCTGGGCAGCCGCACCCCCGCCCCCTACCAGCAGCTGGAGACGGACCGCGACTCGTTCGCCGACCTGATCAGCCAGATGCCATGGGCACCCGTCGCCGAGCTGGAGCTGTACCGCGGCTGCACCCGCAAGGCGTTCTGCCGGTTCTGCAACGAGCCGGCCAAGGCGCCGGCGGTCGCGCACCGGACGGTCGAGGACGTCCTGGCCGAGGCCGGACAGCTGTACGACGCGGGCGTACGGCACTTCCGGCTCGGCCAGCAGACCTGCTTCTTCTCCTACCAAGGACGCAGCGAGGACGCGATCAGGGCCCTGCTGGGCGGCATGCGTGAGCGCTGCCCGGACCTTCAGATGCTGCACATCGACAACGCCGACCCGCTCGCCGTCGCCGCGCCGGTCGGCAAGCGGATCGCGGCAGCGGTCGCCGAATTCTGCACCGAAGGCAACTGCGCCCCGATGGGGATCGAGTCGTTCGACCCTGCCGTGATCGAACGCAACACCCTGACCTGCAACGAGGACATCCTGCTGCGCGCCGTTGAGCACGTGAACGAGGCCGGCGCCGAACGTGGCCCGGGCGGGCTGCCCAAACTGCTGCCCGGCCTCAACCTCATCTACGGTCTGCCGGGCGAGACCCACGCCACGCACCTGGCCAACCTCACAGCCCTGCGGCGGATCTACGACACGGGACTGATGTGCCACCGCACCAACGTCCGCCTGGCCCGCGCGTTCCCGGGAACCCCGCTCGCGGAGGAAGAAACGAGCCTTCAGGGCCTGCCGTCTGCAGAGCACTTCGCGAGCTGGAAGGCCGACATCGAGCAGCTGTGGGACCGGCCGATGAAGGAACGCGTCTACCCGGCAGGTCTGGAGATTCCCGGCGTGCACGCCTACTTCGTCGACGAGCACGGCACCTGGTTCCGCCGCCTGGGCTCCTACGCGATCCAGATCATCGAGCCCGGCGCCGCCGTCCCGGTGGGAACCCCGGCCGACATCACCGTCACCGGGCACGCCCCGCGCGTCCTCTATGGCACCCATCGTGCCCGCTGACCCCGCGGCCACCGGTACGGCGGCGGGACGGCAGGGACAGCATGTGGGGGTGCTGCTGCCGTGGGCCAACGTGGCGGTGGAGGAGGAACTCCCGCAACTCGGCGAGCCGGGCGTGGTCTTCCACTACGCTCGGCTCGTGCCGGCCTCCCGCACGACCGCCGTCGACGACTCCTTCTGGCACGGGCTGCGGGCCGCCGCCACCGGCGCCGTTGACTCCCTGCGCCATCTGCCGCTGCAGGCCACCGTGCTGGCGTGCACCTCCGCCGGGTTCACCGGCGGGCCCGCACTGCCGCTGGGCGTGATCACCGCCTTCGACGCCCTCACCACCGCCCTGCACGAGCGCCGCCTGACCCGGATTGTGCTCGCCACCCCCTACCCGGAGCCGGTCACCCGCGCCGAAGCCGAAGCCCTTGCAGCGCACGGCATCGACGTCACCGCCCACGCCAGCCTCGGCCTGGACGACGGCTACCCCGGCATCACCACCGAGCAGATCTTCACCCTGTGCACCAGCCTGCTGCCGGCCGCGATGGCCGAGGCCGACGCCCTCGTCCTGTCGTGCACCGGCTGGCGCACCCTGGGCGCCGCGGCCGCCCTCCAGGAGCGGCTGGGCATCCCGGTGATCTCCTCGAACTCCGCCCTCGCCACCTACACTCCTCCGCCGGCTCCAGGAGCAGCGCCGTGACCGTCACCCGACCCAGCAAGCGCAGCGACGACCGCGTCCTCGCGTTCGTCACCCGCGCCGCCGCTCTCGACGACGTCCGCGCCGAGGTGGAGGCCAACCATGACCACAACCGCTGGTGGCCGCCCACCCTCACCGACCCGCGCATGCGGATGCTCGCGGCCGGCTGGTCCACCCGGATCAACTACCGCATGGTCGACACCTACGCGGCCGTCCTCGCCCGCGCCGACGCGATCGGTTTCGACGCTCTCACCGATCTCGACGACGACCAGGCCCGCGACCTGGTCGCCCCGCTCGGCCTGACCGAAGCGCGCCTGACCTACCTCTACTCCCTGGCCGACACCCTCGCCCGCTGGGACAAGGACGGCACCGACCCGGCCGCCTGGGACGCGGGGACGTTCATCGCCGCCTTCGCCCGCGAGGTGCGCGGGGCCTCCTACAAAGTCGCCCAGTGCGCCGCCCTGTACGCCCGCGGCTACCACTGCGGCATCATCCCCGTCGACTCCGGCATGGTCACCAAGCTCGCCCCCGCACTCGGCTTCACCCTCCCCTCCGGGCCCGCCGCCCACGAACACCTGCGCGCCCTGCTGGAACACGCGGTCGCCCGCCACACCGACGCCCTGCGCACCCTCGCCACCACCCAGAAGATCACTGCTCCGGCCGAGACGGCACCGACCTGGTGGACCCACCTGGTGCTGATCTACTTCAAACGCCTCTACCTCAACCGGCCACCCGCCCGCCTGTGCCCGCGCCGCCCCACCTGCCCCGCCCTGACCGACTGCGCACACACCCGGACCTGACCTTGGGGAGAGCCGCGATGCCGCGCACCATCGTGATCGGCAACATCTCCCTCGACCACATCCACCGCCCCCACCACCCGCCGGTCCGTCAACTCGGCGGCGCCGCCCTCCACCTGGCCGCCGCGGCGGCCCGCGCCGGCCTGCCGGCCGCGCCCGCCGCCGCCGTCGGAGACGACCTTGCCGGCCTGGCCGGCGACCCGCGCCTTCCCGCCCTGGACTGGAGTCTCCTCCACCACGCCCCCGAGCCGTCGGCCACCTTCACCATCCACTACGACGAAGCCGAAACCGTCACGGCCGTCACCACCGACTACGGCGCCGCCAGACACCTGACCAGCCACACCCTCCACCTGATCGACCGCCACCCCCAGGCCGTCTTCCACGTCAGCTGCCGCCACCCCCTGGACGTTCCCGCCGTACTCCACGCGCTGACCGAACACGGCCGCGTCTTCAGCCTGGACTTCCACCTCCCCAGCGCCCCCCAGCTCATCCCCGCGGCCGCCCCCTGGCTCCATCACGCGACAACGATCTTCGTCAACGCCCAGGAACACGCACTCCTGACCCGCCACACCGGCAGCCCGAGCCCCTGCCCGGAGACCGTCATCACCGACGGCCCCCGTCCCGCCCGTGTTCTCCTGCACGGCCACCTCCCACGATCCGCCGCTCCGGCCGCCGTGCCGACCGTCCGGCAGATCACCGGCGCCGGCGACACCCTCGCCGGCACCTACCTCGCCCACCGGGCCCGACATCTCCCACCGGCCGCTGCCCTCGACCGCGCCGTCCACGCCGCCACCCGCCACACGACCCGCCTCCCCCTGATCATCCCCGCACCACGCCGCGCACCGTCCTGACCCGCAGCAGGAGGCCGCCCGATGCACTACGTCGCCCACCGACTCTTCGCCGCACACGACCGCGCCCTCGCTGCCACCCTGGCCCACCAACTTGCCCTCAAGCTCGGCGAAGACCAGGTCTTTCTCCCCTTCTGCGACACCGACGAGGAAGACCTCGTCGCCGACACCAAGGGCCGACGGCTCTTCGAACTGGACCGCGACCGCCTGCGCCGCATCCGCGCCCTCGTCGCCATCGTCCACGGACCCAGCCCGGACGACGGTGTGTGCATGGAGGTCGGCTACGCCGCCGCCCTCGGCGCCCCCGTGATCCTCCTGACCACCGACTTCCAGGACTACTCCACCACCCTCCACAGCCCCCACACCGTGTTCCCCGACCCCCTTCTGGACGCCCTCGCCACCCACATCGTCCGCGTCCCCCGGCTCGGCACCCCCACGAAGCAACCGGCCGCCACCCGCTTCGCCGACTTCGCCGCCCGCAACCACGCCCAGACCGAGCACGCGGTCCAGGCCTGCGTCGACGCCGTCCTGCGACTCCCCGCCCGGCCTGACGCACCGCCCCGCTCATCGCGGGACGACGCCCGCACCGTGTTCGCCGAACCCAGCCCCTACGCCTCGCCGCACGCCCCGTTTCCCGGACTGACTGCCGCCACAGGCCACGCAGTCCGCGTCCCGGCCCGCTTCGCGGCCGCCGACCCCATCACGGCCGCACGCCACGACTGGACCTCTGCTCTCCGCTCCACCCGCATCGTTGTCGACGCCTCCGGCCCCGAAACCCCGCCCGGAGCCGCCCTCCTCATCGGGGCGGCCTGCGCCACAGGCCAGCCGGTCGCCATGTATCTGCCACACGCCGCCTACACCCACGCAGCAGGCCGCGAGCCCAACCACCGCAACCTCATGATCCAGTACAGCGTCAACGCCGCCCTCCACACCCCGGGTGAGGTGACCGCGTGGATCGGCGGGTAACCCTTCAGGAGATCACCCGACACCGCACGGTCGTCCTCGAAGGCGGCGACGGCGTCGGCAAGAGCACACTGGCCGAACTCCTCGTCACCCAGCACGCCTTCACCACCGTCCACTCACCCCGCACGCCCGACCACCAGGACCTGACCAGCCGCTACCGCGGACTCCTCGCCCGGCCCGGCCGACTCGTCCTGGACCGCAGCTTCGTCAGCGAACTCGTCTACGGCCCCCTCTACCGCGACCGCTCCCGCCTCACCTGGGACCAGGCACTGGAACTGGCCGGCCTCGTCACCACCCGCGACGGCGTCTTCCTGCACCTCACCGCCCCCGCCCGCACCGTGCAAAGCCGCCTCGCGGCCCGCGACGGCCAAGCCCCCGACCTGGACGCCATCGCCGAACTCGCGCGCGCCTACGAGCACGTCTTCCGGATCCTGGCCCGCCACGCGCCGGTTCTCACCTACGACACCGCACCACAAGCCGGCCACCCCACCAGCTGACACCTGCCCCGTTCGGGCCTCTCCGGCGCCCGCGCCTCGTTACTGTTCCCCGGGAAACTGCACCACACCGTCAAGGGGAACCGCCGTGGACATCGCCGAAGCCCAGAAGCTCGCCTGGAAAAACAAGCTCGACAAAGGGTTCAACATCACCGATATCGCACTGGAGTACGGACTGGCCGCAGCCGAAGTCGGCGAGGCATTCACGGCATGGCGCAAGGGCCTGCCCGACCAGGACGAAGAACTCGCCGACGTCTTCCTCTACTTGACGGCGATCGCGGAGATGCAGGGGCTCGATCTCGACGCCGCCGTCAGGCGGAAGATCGAGAAGAACGCACGTCGTGAATACACCCCAGGCACCAACGGAACCCTGGTACGGACCAGTCAGGACTAACGAACCCAAACCGTTGGCTCAGCCCTCATAGCCGGCCTCGTGTGGTGAATCCAGCAGCGGCAGCCCAGCGAGAGGTGTGCCCGGGCCGGAACCGGCCCGGGCACACCCGCGGTCAGGAGGTGAAGGTCAGCGATCTTGAGCGAGTGCGTACAACTCGCCTACGAGGCTGCCTTCCGTCGCGATCAGCTGGTCGAAGGTGCCCTGCTCCCGGATCCGGCCGCCCTCCAGCGCGATGACCCAGTCGGCGAGGCGCACGTTGTCGAGCCGGTGCGTGACAACCAAGGTGATCCGATCTTCCTTGCTCTTCCGGAGCTGGTGGAAGACGGCATGTTCACCGCGTGGGTCCATTTCGCTGGTCGGCTCGTCGAGGATGAGGACGACGGGTTGCCGGTGCAGGGCTCTGGCGCAGGCGATGCGCTGCCACTGCCCGCCGGACAGTTCATGTCCGCCCCACACCGATCGTGCCAGCAGGGTGTCGAGCCGGTCGGGGAGAGCGCGCAGCACGTCGCCCATGCCGACGCGGTCGGCGGCTTCCCAGACCTGTTCGTCGCCGTGCTCGCGGGGCTGGCCCAGGGTGATGTTCTCGCGGGCGGCCAGGGGCCAGCGGCCGTACCGTTGCGGGACGAGGCCGACGTGCCGCCAGACCGATTCGGCGTCGGCGGTGGCCAGGTCGGTGTCGTCCCACAGAACCCTGCCGCCGTGGTCCGCCACGGTCAGGCCGGCCAGCAGCCGTACGAGCGTGGACTTGCCGGCGCCGTTCTCGCCCACGAGCGCGATCACCATTCCCCGGCGCAGGGTGAGGGAGACGGAGTGCAGTGCCGGCTTGTCCTCGCCGGGGTAGGTGTACGAGGCGTCCTCCAGGGTCACTTCCTGCGGGGCGTCGGCCTGGGTGTCGCCGCGTTTGGCCGTCATGGACTGGTAGGCGGCGATGAACGCGTAGTAGTCGTGCAGATAGAGGCCGTGGTGGAACATGACCGCGGAGTACCTGACCAGACTGTTCAGGGCGCGTCCGGAGGTCTGGGAGGCGACGATCGCCGTCCCGGCGGCCGCCGTGCTCATCGCGCCGGCCAGGACCAGTCCCGCGAGCGAGACCCACATGCCCACCGTGAACAGTCCGGAGAGAGAGGCGGCGAGCAGGGTCACCAGCAAGTACGGCCGGGAGCCATCGAGTTCACGCTGGACGACCCGGTCACACATCGTGCGGTACCAGTAATACAGGTACGGACGCATCGTGTTGGCGCGCAGCTCGTCGGCGAGTTCGCTGGTCGTCAGCCACCACCGCATCATCGACCGGACATTTCTGGCCGACAGGGTGCGGTCGTGGACCCGGTAGTCGATCCGGGCGGCGATCACGCCACCGAGACCGCGGGGGACGACAGACAACACCAGGACGACGAGTAGCAGCGGATGGAGGCTGGTGAGGACGCTCGCGGCGGAGACGAGCTGGACGAGCCCCTGGGTGAGGGTCTTGGCGTCGTCGGCGAGGTCGACGGCGCGCATGGACCCGATCTCGGCGGCCTGGCTCGCTTCCTTGAATCCTGCCTGGTCGTAGGCGGACAGCTCGACCCGCATGTGCAGGTCGATCATGGTCAGGTCCGCTGCGGCGGCGATCTGCGGATTGAGCCGACGGGTGGCCCAGTCCGCCAGGATCCACGCCGCGGCACCGCCGGCCATCGCCACCACCGCGGTCGACAGCGCCGGCCACGCCGCGTTCAGCCCGGCGCGCGGGTCGCCGGCGCCGAGCAGCGGGCCCAGGGCGTGGGAGACGGACGTCAGCATGACGAACGTGCCGACGCCGGAGAGCAGTTGGCACACCATGATGGTGATGACCATGCGCCGGTCCACCGACCAGGCCAGCTGGGCGGTCTGTGCCAGGGCCTGCGGGATGCGGCGGGCCATCTCCCACAGCGTGGCGTCCTCCATCGCCAGCCGGTGGGGGCGGCCCTTGAAGTCGAGCTCCGGCGGCGCGGACGGTTGCGGAACCCCCGTCCGGGCTGCGGGAACGGACGCTGACGCGTCGGACGTATCCGCCTCGCCTGTTTCCGTGGTGGCCGCCTGCTCGTGTGGTGCCGTCATGCGAAGACCCCCTCGGCGAGCCGGTCCAGGGTGCGCTGGCCGCGCGCAGTGACATGGGGGTCGTTGAGCTTCGGACCCCAGACCAGGCAGCTCACCGAGTCCAGTGCCGCCAGGCACTTCAGCGCGTGCTGCTCTTCGGGCGTGAGGTCGCGTCCGTAACCCTGGAGGCACGCGGCCCGCAGGTCGGGCCGATCCGCCCAGGTGGTGCAGGCCATCAGGACAAAGTCCTGCACCACGGCCGCGAACCGGGCTCTCTCGAAGTCGACCCACCCGGCCTGTCCCAGGTCCTTCGACCACAAAAGGTTGCGGTCCCAGGCGTCTCCGTGGATGAAGGCGAGCGGCAGCGGCGGAAGGCCGCGAAGCTGCTCGGCCAGGTCGCGCACCAGCTTCTGCTCCACCGGAGTCACCCGGTCCCCTGCCTCCCGCAGGTGCTTTTCGGCGCCGTCCGCTGCGGAGCGCAGCGCCTGTTCGGCCTCGGCACGCCGGGGGCCGGACAGGTCACCGGCCGCGTGGAGGCGGGCCAGCAGAGCGCCGCCTTGCCGGTGGGCTCGAGCTTGTTCGGCGGGCGTCAGCGTGAGCTGCTTGAGCGGCCGTCCCGGGACCGCGGTCAGGAGCAGGGCCAGGTGTTCCGCGCTTGAGGCGCGCAGTTGCGGCGCGCGGCCGGCGCCGAGTGCCGGGACCGCATGGCGCAGGGCGAGGGTCTCGCGCTCGTACATCAACGGGCGCGGTGACACCTTCAGGTAGAAGCGGACGTCGCCGGGCAGGGAGAGCCGCCAGACACGGGAGTTCTCACGCGGGTGTGAGGCGTCCTGTACGGACGGCCGGGCGCCGATTGCCCTGCCGGCCCACGCGAGCAGAGCGGGGGAGGGGGTTTTCGGGTCGGTCATGCCCCCCACCCCGATGACGGTCGTGATGCGGAAGCGAACAGGGCGCGACGCACGTCGACCGGACGCCGAAACGCGGTGGCCTCAACGGCCTGAGCGGGGGGATTCTCGAACACGGGGTGAAGGACGGTAAGCACGCGGACGGGATTCACGGAATCTCCTCGGTAGCGGGGGATCAGGCAGAGCACCCGGACAACGCCCCTGATCACGGGCGCGATGCGGGCAGCCTCGGGCGACTGGTCGAGTGCAAGTTCGATGCCGGGTGCAGTGGGCAAGAGCTGCCGGTCTGAGCGCTGGCGCCTGCCCGTTCGATTCACCCCTCAGGGCGACAGCGGCACGTCTGGAGCCCGATCGGGGGATTGCACGACGGCGTCGACGGCACTGGTCTCCTTCGGCGGGGCGTGGATGTGCTCTGCGGAAGGCACCTTCGCCCACACCACTGACAATCAGCGGCGGCCTACGCAGTGATCCGGACAATCCGAGCCGGCGGTGCGGCCCGGGCCGACCGCGCGGGTGCGGGCCGGTGACCTGGGGGGAAGCCGGAAGAAAGGATTCTCGAACTATCCAGGCACGGCCCGGAATTGGGCGCCCGCCAATGTGGCTTGAAGTGCCGTCTGACCGGGGAGCCGACCGGAGCGGCACACCGGTGAATGGGCCCGCCTGCGGCTACCATCAGCACCTTCGAGGCCGGATTCCGCGCCGCTGGCGTTCGCGCACTGCGTGCCGCACCCAGGAGATACATCGGCCCGTTCGACGCTTCGGCTTGCGGCAACCCCGTGGCGCCGCGCACCCGCACTCAGCGGCTCGCGGTGCGGTGACGAGGAGAGACATGACCATGCCCGCTCCGCACGTTCAAGACGTCGTGACGACCCGCCTGGGAGATGTATCAGCGATCGCAACCCCCGCTGAGGAATCCGAAGAACGCACTGGCGGATGCCTCTGCGGCCGGATCCGCTTCACCGTCAAGGGCAAGGCCGTCTTCCCCCACACCTGTGCCTGCACGCACTGCCAAAAACTCGGCGGTGCGCCCCTGATGTGGTGGGCCGGCTTTCCGATGGACGGCGTCACCTGGACCGGCGCGGGTGGCGAGCCGACGTGGTTCGAGACGTTCGAGGGTGAGTCGAAGCGCGGCTTCTGCCCCGACTGCGGAAGCCGCCTCGCGGCGATCGACAGTGACATCCCAGAACTCGGCATCAACGTCACGGCCCTGGACGACACCAGCGGTACCGACCTCGTACCGGTGAACCAGAGTTTCCGCGACAACGCGGTGCACTGGCTGCCCCCGATCCCGGACGCCCAACGCAGCCCCGTCGCCTGAGGGAGACGCGCTTGCCGTGGCGGACCGAGGTGTCAAGGTCGTCGGCCTCGACATCCCCCCGCGATGCTGGAGGAACTCCACCGCGGCGACCGGCACGTGGAGACACGTGTCGGCGACATGGCTGACGGCCATGTCGCCGAGGAGTGGCCCTGAAGGTCAGGTCGTCAGCTGATGGGGATCGCTTGGGACAGGGGCGGGCGAGAGGCGAGTGAAGTGCTCGGTGGAGATGATCGTGCGGCGGATGTCTTCGGGCAGGCGTGCGAGCAGGCCGGGCAGGGAGCGCTCGCGTGCGACTTCTCCGCGGTGCGCGGTGATCGCGCGCCACTTCTGTTCCGCCCACGGCGTCACGTCGACGGTCGTGGTCACGTACTCGTCCGGGAGGGAGAGCACGGTCTTGCCGACGCCGGTCAGGAGTGGTCCCAGCTCGCCGATCCCGGAGTGCGGGTGGGTGGCCGCGTAGAAGGCGCGGATCTGCCAGGGCGCGCCGGCCTCCGGGTAGAGGTGCGCGAGCCTGGCGGCCTCCACCGCGAGCAGCGTCACCCGGTGTGTGGGGCGGTGGTCCGGGTGGCCGGTCAGCTGGCCGATGGCGTGATGGGTGACCACGATGTCGGGACGGAGCTCCCGCAGCTGCACAACCAGTTGGCCGATGACCTCGTCCAGCGGCGCGTCGCAGAGCCGAGCGTGCCCAGGCGCCGACGAGTCGTTGCGGGCATCGCCGTACCCGAGCATCCGCGCTCGGCCGGCACCCAGGACGGCCAGTGCCTCAGCGAGATCGTCCGCCCGGATACTGTCCGGCGCCCACGTGGTGGTGACGACCCCCGTGCGTGCGCCTGCGACGGCACGTTGGGCGAGGACCCCTCCTGCGAGGAGGCTTTCGTCGTCCGGGTGAGCGAAGACGCCGAGCAGTGACGGTACGGACGGCGAAGCGGATGTGATCACGGATGGTGCACCTTGTCACGGTGGATTGGTGGACAGGGTCGCCGAGGCGCCCTGGGTGGGAGTCGGTGATCCGCTGGAGCATTGAGAGACGCGCCGCCCAGCACGAGCCGACCTCCAGCCCGTGGTTGTACAGCGTGAGGTCGCGGTTGACCGTGTCCTCGCCCGCCACCACCGGTGTCGAGGATGCGGACGTACGGGGGAGTAGCTCATTGGAAGCCGTCACGATCGGCCTCCTTCGGCCTCGTCCAGGTGGTTCCGTACTCGTCCGAGGTGCGATGCTCGACGCGGCGTCGACCGGCCATTGCTCATGCTGGCTCCGTCGGAGCCGGGACCGCTGCGGGACCGCGGGAAAGGAACTTCGCCGACTTGGCGGCCAGCTGCCGGTCGAGGTACTGCGGCGCGTCGTCCGGGCGCATACGGGCCAGGGCGACCAGGGCGGTGATGGCTACATCCGCGACTTCCGCATGAGCTTCGTCCCAGGATGCTGACTCTTTGCGGGGGTTGGTGCCGCGGGCTCCGATCACCGCTTGGGATGCTTCCCCGGTCTCCTCGGCAATCTTGAGGACTTGCAGGCTCCACTGCTCCTCTTGACCCAGGCCGAGCGCCGTATCGTGTTCGTTGAAGCGGCGGGCGAGTTGATCGATGGTAGTCCAGGCGTTGCCGTTCACGGTGTGGTGTCTCCTTCAAGGGGTGCGGGTCGGGGCGCCGAGGTGGTCGAGTGCGGCGGTGAGGGTCCGTTCTCCTCACCGGCTGGTGTGGTGATTCGCTTTTGCTGTGGTGCTCGGGGTTGGTGCCGGTCAGGTCCCGTGCGTGGTCGCGTGCGCTGAGGACGGTAATCGGGTCATCCGCATCAGTGCGGGGTCGCTTGTGAAACCGAGCGCGGCGTACAGCGGGGCGGAGTCGTTGGACGCATGCAGCTCGTACAGCGTCACGCCGTCCCCTTCCAGGTGCGCGAGCAGCGCGGTCAACGCGGCCTTGGCATAGCCGCGGCGGCGGTAGCCGGGAACGGTGGCGACCGCCTGGATCCGCGCGGCCAGCCCCTTGGGGTACCGGGGAGCGGGGAGCACGAAATCGATCAGGGCGAGAGCACAGGACGCGAGCCCGCCCTCCGGAGCGTCGATGACGTAGGCCCGGGCGTCCCCGCCCGGGACCAGGCGCGCGGCGAGGTGGTCGCGGCAGATGGCCAGCCAGTCCCCGTCCAGCGGATCGGAGAGGATGAGCTCGGATCTCAGACGGGCGATCTCGCCCGCATCGGCCGGGACGGCGAGGCGCGGCGCTCCTCCCTTGCGGGGGCCCGGCACCGTGGCCTGTCCGGTCGCGTGACCATCGGCGACGAGGAGAACCTGCCCTGGGTCATCCCTCCTCTCAGGGCGGTGGTCGCGGCCGAGGAGGGCGGTGCGCTGTGCCGCGTGCCGGAGCACCAGGTCGCGTGTTGCCGGGCTCAGCCGCAGCCGGTGCAGCATCTCGGGCGCGAACCAGTGCAACAGGACGCCCTCGGTGACGTGCAGGCGGTCGGGGTCGCCGTTCCATCGGCCGGCGAACACCTGGATCAGTACGCACAGGCCGTCGGTGCCGGTGGCCCTCTCCACGGCGAACGGCTCAAGGACCGGAATCACAAGATTGGGGAACTCCTCGCCGAGTTCGCGCCGGACCGTGTCCTTGAGCGTCACGTCGGCCGGCTCGCTGCCGCCGCCCGGCAAGGCAAATGACCCTGGCTCCCAGATATCTGGGAGGTTGTCGCGCAGGTGAAGCAGGTACCGGCCCGCGTCGTCGAAGAGCAGCGCCGAGGCGTTCACCGGCTGCGGCTGGCCCTCGAGCCCCGACGCCAGCAGCTTGGTGCGCAGCGTCGGCGAGCTGACCTCGGTGAAGGGACGCCACTGGGCACCCGCGATCTCCTCGTCCTGCAGTACGAGATCGGGCTCCTCCTCGGCCAGATAGAACGCGAACCTGAGGTCGTAGTGCCGGTGCGCCGGCTCCCCTTCTTCCGGGCGGGCGTCGATGTCGTGATAGTCGATATCGACCGGGATGCCGAGGAGCGGCGTCAGGCACAGGTCACCGGCCTTGATCCCGGTCTCCTCGCCGACCTCGCGCACGGCGGCCGCGAGCAGGGTGCGATCCGTCGGCTCCACATGGCCACCGGGGACGAGGACCAGACCGCTCGCCCTATGGAGGATGTGCAGCACCCGCCGGTCGCGGTTGACCACGACGGCGCTGCACGTGATGTGCGCGGGCATGGTCGTACGGCATGTTGGATCGCCCGCTGCGTCAAGAACCGCCAGCAGGGCGTCCACGACGGCGTGCTCGGCGGGATGGCGCAGCAGATACGCCTGGACGAGAGCGCGGATGTCGGACAGAGCGGGCGGCATGTCAGCACCTCTCGGAAATCGGTGAACAAGGAGCGGGGAGCTTTCGGCGTGCGAGGCGGCGGCCGGGACCTCTCGGCCTCCAGCCGGGAGACCATGGCCTCCCGGGCCGCGACCGAGCCACGGACGACGGAGGCCGTCGCGGGCTGGGGCGAGGAGGGATCGACTGGGTCGGTGCCAGGGGCTGAGTGCAAACGGGTCTCCCTTTCCGGTCGCGCGAGAGTTCGAGGGTGTCTGGCTCAACGATGCTGAAGGCTCTTCGAACGCACGTTTTTCAGACGTGCTGAGATCCGCCTGACGACGGGGGACGCAGGGCGGGGGGATGCAACGACCCGTACTCCGCAGGGTGAACCGTTCCGAGTTCGGTAGGGACTCGATCATTTGAGAGGATCGAGTTATGGCACGTCCTTCCCCTTACCCGTTTGAGCTGCGCCGTCGTGCG
>NZ_JBHJUW010000143.1:0-22722 GCF_042268205.1 Streptomyces sp. NPDC056160 | reverse complement strand
ACTGCCTGGTCGCCCGCGCGGACAACGCGGCGTGACCTCGCCTGGACGGTGGTGACAGGGGGGGGCCCCGGTGCGTCGGCGCACCGGGGCCCACCCGTTCGTTCCGAGCCCCGGCCGTCACCCGGGGCTCACACGGATACCGCCGTGCCCCGCGCGACCCCGGCCGCGCGGGTGGCAACCCTTTCCGCCCTCGCCCCTTCCACCGCAGACTGCTGCGGTCCTCGAACCTCTCCTCGTCGTCCGGTCCGAAGCCGTGTCCGGCCTGCCGGCGTCCTGCCGCGCAAGCGCGCCGAAGGAAAAGGCCCAGGGCGAGCCCTGCCGGGTCCCTGAGACCGGTGGAGCGTACGACCGGCCCGATGCCGTCTCGGTTGTGCCGGTCCGCCAGGCGAGACACCGCGCTTTCCGCAGGCCCGCCATCCGCGCCCGCCACTGCCGCTCCACGCCGATCAACGCGCCGGTGGCGAGCCGGATCAAGAAATCCGTCGTGGTCAGGGCGTGCCTCCCGCGGTGTGGGCGGCTCGGCCGGCGCCTCTGTCCGCCGTCCCAGGGACCGGCTCTCGGCCTTCTGCTTCTGCTCCTGCGGGGGAAGGTCTCGTCGCCGAAGACCTCTCCCCAGCGTCCGAAGGGATTGTTGCTGGTGACGATCACGGACGCGCGTTCGTAGCGGTTCGAGATCAGTTGGAAGAACAGGTTCGCTGCCTCCGATTCGATGGGGATGTAGCCCACCTTGTCCACAACGATCAATGGGTAGCGGCCCAGCCGGGTGAGCTCGGCGGCGAGGTTGCCGGCCTGGTGGGCGGCGGCGAGCCGGTCGACCCATTCGGCGGCGGTGGCGAAGGCCACGCGGTGACCGGCCTGGCAGGCCCTGACTCCCAGGCCGATGGCCAGGTGTGTCTTGCCCGTGCCGGGCGGTCCCAGGAAGACGACGTTCTCCCTGCCGACGATGAAGTCCAAGGTTCCCAGGTGGGAGCTGCTCGCGCGTCAGGCCGCGCAGACAGGCGACATCGAGTTCTTCGAGCGTCTTGATCGCGGGGAAGCGGGCGGCGCGTACTCGTGCTTCACCGCCGTGTGATTCGCGGGCTGCGACCTCGCGCTGGAGGCAGGCGACGAGGTATTCCGGGTGGGTCCAGGACTCCTTGCGGGCCCGGTCGGCGAGGCGGCCGGCTGCCTCCAGCAGGGCCGGGGCTTTCAGGGCCCGGGCGAGGAAGGCGACTTCGGAGGTGGTCTGCTGGCTGGTGCGACGCCCGGCGGCCGGCTTGTCGATGGGCTGGGCCAGCACGGACTCGCCGTCGAGGGCCGGGGTGCGGGCCATTTAGCAGGCCTCCTTGTCACCGCCGCCGTCGATGACGGTGAACAGCCGGTCATAGGTGCCCAGCTCACGCTGTTCGACCTCGATCAACGGGCCGCCGCCGGAGCCGACGGCCTGCATCTGACCCGCCGGGCGGCGCCGTGCCTGGTGGCGCATCATCGCTCCGGCCTCTGCGTGCTCGGGATCGATGATGGTCTGGTGGCGGGCCCAGCAGCAGACATGCCGGGCCACGATCTGGCCGTCGGTGGACAGGACGGTGACCTCCTCGTTGTCGGTCAGCACGGTGATGTTATGACCGATGGCGGTGGGGTCGACGGAGTAGTCGCAGGTGTCGACGCGGACGTAGTGGTCCCGGTGGTCCCGGCCCAGGCGGGTGGAAAACCGCCACCAGGTCGGCGGATCGACCGCCGGCAGGGTGAGCATCCCGGCCCGGTCCGCTTCCCACCGGTCGACCGGACGGGCGCCCAGAGTGCGGTGGACGCGCCGGTTGGCGACCTTCAGCCAGGCGTCGAGCTGGGTGTTGAATTCGTCCGGACCGCTGAAGTGCCGGCCGGGCAGGAAGGAGGTCTCCAGATGGCCGTTGGCTCGCTCCACCAGCCCTTTCGCCTCTGGGTCCCGAGGCCGGCAAAGGTAGACCTTCGTGGCGAGCAGACCCGCGAACGCGGCGAACTCGGATGTGGGCCGCCCGCGGCCGAAGCCGGCCTCGTTGTCCCAGACCAGCGTCTTGGGGACCGCGTCCCACTGCGACAGCAGCCGCCAGTGCCCGTCGATCAGGTCGCCGGTCCTCCTCGAGGGCAGCATCCGTGCGGCGATCACCCGCGAGTAGCCGGACACCAGCACCAGCACCGGCGGCCGGCCGGTCTGGTCACAGCCCAGCGGGATCTGGGCGTCGGGGGACCACAGGTCGCACTGGGCCGGCTCACCGGGCCGGTAGGTCGTGCGGGAGACCGGATCAACTGGGAGATAGACGGGCCGAAGCTCACGGATCCGGTCCTTGAGGATCGTCATTCCCCTCTCCCAGCCGATCCGCTCGGCGATCACCGTCGCGGGCATCGTCGGCGTCTCCCGCAACAACTCGCGGATCTGCACCTCGACCGCGTCCACTACCGAACCCTTCGCCGGCCGTTCGTACTTCGGCGGCCGGTCGTTCGCCAAGGCCCGCTTGACGGTGTTCTTCGAGATCCCCAGATGCCGCGCGATCGCCCTGATCGGCATCCGCTCCGCCCGGTGCAGGCGTCGAATCTCTGCCCAGTCCTCCACGAGGATCACCCTTCCTCCTGACCTTGATCACCAAGGTCTGAGTCAGACGAAGATCACCAAGTGGGTCACTTTTGATCCGCCGTCAGAGGGTCAGAGTTCGACCGTCGCCGAGACGGACGCTCCCTGCCGCCCTGGCCCCGTTCGACGGAGGCCGGGTCGGTCGCGGTAGTCCCTCACCACCGAGTACACGAGAGGAGCTGGACGTCGTACACCTGCGGATCAGGAGGTCGACTTCCCCCTGCACGACGACACCACCCCCACCCGCCACGGCCTTCCACGTCTTCCTCGGCATCGCCGACTCCCCGGCCGTGGCCTGCGCCGCGGGCATGAGGTGTACGCCGCGCACACCGCCGGGCTCGAGATCCCCGGCAAGCAGCCGATGGGTGAGCGTCCGGCTTTGTGCGCAGGGGCCCTTCCGGAGCGACCGGTGGAGGATCCTTGGTGCTGGGAAGAGATCGGAGTCGCTCCTGCCGACGAGTCCGCTGTTCTCGCCGGCTCGGGCCGGGCGACGGGCGGCGGGCGAGGGGCGCCGAGCGCCGGGCACCCGGTGTACCGATTTCTCGGGGGAGCGGAAGGGTTGAGATGTGGACGGAGCGGAACTGCTGGTGCTCGGCTCCGCCGAGGGTCCGACCGGCGACCGGTGACCGGCGACCGCCATACCGGTGGACCTTCTACTGCGCGGCCACCGCTACCGGACCTGCTGCGACATCCTGGCGCTCGCCGACGCTATGGTCTCTTTCGCTGAGCGCTCGTCGCTGCTTTCTCCGATCGGGCAGTGGTGGCGGGTCGGCTGCCTGGCGGAATCACATGGTGCGCAGCCATTGCACTGGAGGCCCGGATGTGGAACCCGTTCTACCTGCACGGTCCTAGGGTTGCTCTTCTGCCCCCGGTCCGGACGAAGCCCCCCCCGCTGCCACCCGTGGCGGCTGCCGTGCCAGCTGTCGCCTTCGTCGCAGCCGGTACAGGGTCCGGCAACCTGCCCGGCCGTTCAGGTGTCGTGCACACGGCCGGGCCGTCGAGCTGGTCGACACGGTATCGCTCACTGCTCACTCCCCAGGACGGCTTCCCGGAGGAGGCGGTCGGCGCCCGCCGCACTGAAACCGCCGACGCGTCCTCGCTCGACGGCCTGTATGCAGCATGTTCCTGACCCACCGCACCCGCGGGACAAGCGCTGCATGGCTGGAGAAGCACGTGGCTCTTCCCGTCGGTGTCGTGCATCCCGTCGTCGAGGCCGCCGGAGTCGGACGTTCCCGATCATCTGAATCAGGAGGAGGCGTCGCGGCAGCCGGTTGCGCCCCAGTTTCATCAAGAGCCCGTCAAATGGACGTCCGACGGCGTTACAGAGTCGCTGGTGAGGTTCGCCGCGCACGTGGTGCAGAACTGTACTGAACGGGTCTGCATCTACCGGCATCGTCCTTCTCCCTGCGCACGCATTGCTACGCCGCAGCCGCTCGTTCCCTTCCTGTCGTCGCTACGGGGGTGTCACACATGTCGGACCTTGGATTCGTCGTTCTCGTCATCGGCGTGTTCGCCCTGATCGGTCTGATCGCCAAGGGAGTGAGCCGACTGTGAGCGTTGACAACGTGGTCGGCTTGGTCGTCGCCGTCTGTCTGGTGATCTACCTGGTCCTGTGTCTGATCTTCCCCGAGAAGTTCTAGCCGTGTCCCGTTCGGTCCGCAGCTGGAGAGGGTCTCCATGAACGCCGCTCTCGAGGGCTGGTTGCAGATCATCGCCCTGGTCGGTGCGCTGGCCCTGACCTTCCGCCCGCTCGGCGACTACATGGCCCATGTCCTCACCTCCCCCCGTCACTGGCGGGCGGAGCGCCTGGTCTACCGGGTCGGCGGCGTACACGCGGACACCGAGCAGACGTGGCCCGGCTATCTGCGCAGCGTGCTTGCGTTCTCTGTTGTCTCGGTGCTGTTCCTCTACGGCTTTCTGCGGTCGCAGAGCCATCTGCTGCTCTCCCTCGGTACGAAGCCCATCGCCCCCGACCTGTCTTTCAACACGGCCGCCTCTTTCGTCACCAACACCAACTGGCAGGCCTACTCGGGCGAGTCGGCCCTGGGCCATCTGGTGCAGATGGCGGGCCTGGCGGTGCAGAACTTCGTCTCGGCGGCGGTCGGGATCGCCGTGGTCGCCGCGCTGACCCGCGGGTTTTCCCGCAAGAAGACCGACCGGGTCGGCAACTTCTGGCAGGACCTCACCCGGATCGTGCTGCGGGTACTGCTGCCGCTCTCGCTGGTCATGGCGGTCGTGCTGGTCGCCGCGGGTTCGATCGAGAACTTCCACGGCTTCCAGTCGATCACCACGATTGCCGGGCAGCACCAGTCCGTCCCCGGCGGTCCGGTCGCCTCCCAGGAGGTCATCAAAGAGCTGGGCACCAACGGTGGCGGGTTCTACAACGCCAACTCCGCCCACCCCTTCGAGAACCCCAACGCGTTCACCAACTGGCTGGAGATCTACCTGCTCCTGGTGATCGGCTTCTCGCTGCCCCGCACCTTCGGGAAGATGGTCGGCGACAACCGCCAGGGCTACGCCGTCGTCGCCGTGATGGCGCTTGTCTGGGCGGCCTCGGTGGCCATCGTCACCGCCAACGAGCTGCACAGCGTGAGCAGCTCGGCCGGACATGCGGCCGGCGGGATGATGGAAGGCAAGGAGCAGCGCTTCGGAATCTGGGCCTCCGCCCTGTTCGCCGTGTCCACGACACTGACGTCCTGCGGAGCGGTCAACTCCTTCCACGACTCGTACACGCCGGGCGGCGGCGGCCTGACGATCTTCAACATGATGCTCGGCGAGATCGCGCCCGGCGGCACCGGATCCGGCCTCTACGGCATCCTGATCCTGGCCGTCGTGGCGGTCTTCATCGCCGGCCTCATGGTCGGCCGTACGCCCGAGTACCTGGGCAAGAAGCTACGCGGCCGGGAGATGAAGTACGCCTCGCTGTACATCCTCACCACCCCGGCGATCGTGCTGGCCGGCGCCGGTGTTGCGATGGCGCTACCGGGCGAGCGGGCGGCGATGCTCAACCACGGCCCGCACGGCTTCTCCGAAATTCTCTACGCCTTCACCTCGGCTGCCAACAACAACGGCTCCGCGTTCGCCGGGCTGAGCGCGAACACCGTCTGGTACAACACCGCCCTCGGGCTCGCGATGCTACTGGGCCGCTTCCTGCCGATGGTGTTCGTGCTGGCGCTGGCCGGCTCGCTCGCCCGGCAGCAGCCGGTTCCCGTCACCGCGGGCACGCTGCCCACGCACCGGCCGCAGTTCGTCGGCCTGCTGTCCGCCGTGATCCTCGTCGTCGTCGGCCTCACCTACCTGCCCGCGCTCGCACTGGGGCCGCTCGCGGAAGGGTTCCACTGATGCCCACCAGCTTGGCAGCCAAGGCACCGAAGGACCCGCCGGGTTCTGCACCGCACCGGATCTCCGCGGGAATGCTGGACCCCGTGCTTCTCATCGGCTCCGTACCCGACGCGCTGCGCAAGCTCGACCCACGCCTCATGGTCAAGAACCCCGTGATGTTCGTGGTCGAGGTCGGTGCCGTGCTGACCGCCCTGTCTGCGATCCGGGCCCCGAGCGTCTTCGCCTGGGTGATCACCCTCTGGCTCTGGCTGACCGTGGTCTTCGCCAACCTCTCGGAGGCGGTCGCGGAAGGACGCGGCAAGGCGCAGGCGGAGACCCTGCGCCGGGCGAAGCAAGACACCATGGCCCGCCGTGTCATCCGCGCCCGGGAAGCCGGCGCACCGGAGGTCACTGAGGAGATGCCGGGGACCGAACTGCGGCTCGGCGATCTGGTCGTGGTCGAAGCCGGCGAGATCATCCCCGGTGACGGAGACGTGGTCGAGGGCATCGCGAGCGTGGACGAGTCGGCGATCACGGGTGAGTCTGCGCCGGTGATCCGTGAATCGGGCGGGGACCGCTCGGCGGTGACCGGCGGGACGAAGGTGCTTTCCGACCGCATCGTGGTGCGGATCACCTCGAAACCCGGGGAGACCTTCATCGACCGGATGATCGCGCTGGTGGAGGGTGCGGCACGGCAGAAGACCCCGAACGAGATCGCGCTCAACATCGTCCTGGCCTCGCTGACCATCATCTTCCTGATCGCTGTGGTGACTCTGCAGCCCTTCGCCGTCTTCGCCGGTGCTGAGCAGTCCATCGTCGTCCTCGTGGCGCTGGTCGTCGCCCTGATCCCGACCACGATCGGCGGGCTGCTCTCCGCGATCGGAATCGCGGGGATGGACCGGCTGGTGCAGCGCAACGTGCTGGCTATGTCCGGCCGCGCCGTGGAGGCCGCGGGTGACGTCAACACGCTGCTGCTGGACAAGACCGGCACCATCACTCTGGGCAACCGGCAGGCCGCCGAGTTCCTGCCGGTGAGCGGCGTGGACCTGGAGACGCTGGCGGACGCCGCCCAGTTGTCCTCGATCGCCGACGAGACACCCGAAGGGCGCTCGATCGTGGTTCTCGCCAAGGAACGCCACGCGCTGCGCGCGCGCACCGAGGGCGAGCTGGCGCACGCCGGGTTCGTTCCGTTCACCGCGCAGACCCGGATGTCGGGGGTGGACCTCGACGGCGAACTGGACAACCGCTCCCTGCGCAAGGGCGCGGCCACCGCGGTCATGCGCTGGGTCCGCGACCACGGCGGCCACCCCACCGACGAGGTCGGCCCGATGGTCGACGGCATCTCCGCCACCGGGGGCACGCCGCTGGTCGTCGGCGAGGTGGTACGGCGGGCCGGTGCCGAGAGCGCCCGGATCCTCGGAGTCATCCACCTCAAAGACATCGTCAAGCACGGCATGCGCGAACGCTTCGACGCGCTGCGCCGCATGGGCATCCGCACGGTGATGATCACCGGTGACAACCCGCTGACCGCCAAGGCGATCGCGGAGGAGGCCGGCGTGGACGACTTCCTCGCCGAGGCGACCCCTGAGGACAAGATGGCCCTGATCAAGCGGGAGCAGGCGGGCGGCAAGCTGGTAGCGATGACCGGTGACGGCACCAACGACGCGCCGGCCCTGGCGCAGGCGGACGTGGGCGTGGCGATAAACACCGGTACGTCGGCCGCCAAGGAGGCCGGCAACATGGTCGACCTCGACTCCAACCCGACCAAGCTGATCGAGATCGTTGAGATCGGCAAGCAGCTGCTGATCACCAGGGGCTCGTTGACGACCTTCTCCATCGCCAACGACATCGCGAAGTATTTCGCGATCATCCCCGCGATGTTCGCGAGCGTCTACCCGGGACTGCGCCATCTCAACATCATGGGTCTGCACAGTCCGACCTCGGCCATCGCCTCGGCGATCGTCTTCAACGCACTGATCATCATCGTGCTGATCCCGCTGGCTCTGCGCGGGGTGCGCTACCGGCCGTCCTCGGCGGCGGCGCTGCTGAGCCGCAACATCTGGCTATACGGCCTCGGTGGCCTGGTATTGCCGTTCCTCGGTATCAAGGCCATCGACCTGATCATCCAGTTCGTCCCCGGACTGCACTGACCGACAAGGAGGGCGATCCTCATGCTCGGTACTCTCGCCCACGTGGTCCGCCACCACCTGGCGGCGCTGCGCATGCTGCTGGTCTTCACCGTGGTCACCGGGATCGCCTATCCGCTGGCCGTCACCGGCATTGCCCAGGGCGTCCTCCCGTACCAGGCCAACGGATCCGTGATCAAGGACAACGGACGTCCGGTCGCCTCCGCCCTCATCGGTCAGAAGTTCGACCGCCCGCCGCGCACAGGCCAGACCACGCCGGCACCCGACCCCAGGTGGTTCCAGCCCCGCCCGTCCGCGGCGGGACGCACCGGCTACGACCCGGCCAGCTCCGGCGCATCCAACCTCGGTCCCAACAACACCACCCTGGCCAGGACGATCGCGCGGCGCCGCGCCGCGGTAGCCGCGTTCGACGGCGTCCGGCCGGGCAGTGTTCCCGCCGACGCGGTCACCGCCTCCGGCTCGGGTCTCGACCCGGACATCTCACCCGCGTACGCATACGAGCAGGTGAACCGGGTGGCGAAGACCCGGGGGCTGGACTCGACCGCGGTCCGGAGGCTCGTCGCCACCCACGTCAGTGGCCGCCAGTTGGGCTTCCTGGGTCAGGAAAGCGTCAACGTCGTCCAGCTCAACCACGATCTGGCCGCATTGAAGTGACGACGAACCTTGGTGCGCGGGGCCGTCCGGCGCAGGGGAGGAGACAGAGATGACGCGACACGTGCTGGTCATCGACCACGAGCCCCCCTGTTGCGTGCCCTGGACGTCAGCCTCACCGCGCAGGGCTGCACCGTGGCCACCGCGCCCGACGTGACCAGCGCCTGGCGGCCGGCAAGCCACCGGACGCGGTCATCGTCGACCTCGACGATCTCGCCCCGCCGGACGCCGACGGCACCGACCTCATCACCGGCCTGTGGACCTAATCGTCCACACCGGTCATCGCGCTTACGGAGCACGCCGCACCCGCCGACGCCATCGAGATGCCGGACGCGGGCGCCGACGACTACGTGTCCCAGCCGTTCGCCATGGAGGAACTCCTGGTCCGCTTGCGTGCCGTGTTCCGTCGTACGGACCGCGGCGGCGGACCTCGGACGGTCAGCGTCTGCGACCACGCCGTCGACCTCACCCCCCTACCGCTGGGGTTGCGGACGTGGACGAGTCCGGTCCCTGTTCCGGCGGCCAGTTGGGGGACACGCTCGCCCTCCGCCTCGCCGGTCAGGACGGCGACGATCCGCGAGCCGCGTCGGACGGTCGCGATGCCCCGGCCGGTGGCGTGGTCGTGGGCATGTTCGCGGACCCACCGATCCGCCAGCTCGCGCAGTCGAGCATGTGCGACCCCTGCGGCGCGGATCCTGATGACCTGCGCCAAGACCACGCTCCGAGGGCTGCGGCTGTGGGCAGGGACCTGCACGGTGATGTTCGTACCACCCGTCTGCCGGGCCGACGGGCGTCGGCGGTGCCGGCGAGGGCTCAGACGTACGGGAACTCAATCCGCCGCTCGACGCGCGGTTCTTCCGCTCTCGGCCGCCGCGGGCAGGCTCAGTACGGCGGTCAGGCCGCCCCCGGTCGTGGCTTCCCAGCGCAGGTCGCCACCGATCAGCTGAGTGAGGTCCGCGCACAGCCGCGGCACCAGACCGGTGACCGGAACCGGGACACCGACGGCCTCCCTCGCCTCGACATCGAGGGGACCGTGATCGGCCAGCCGGATCTCGACCCGGCCGTCGGCGGTCTTCACGGCCACCGCAGGCGGCTCGCCGTCAGGGCTGCGACGCAGCGCATGGGCCGCCAGATCTGTCACCACCCGGGTGACCAGCGTGGCGTCCGCGATCACGTCCGGGAGGTCCTCGGCCATCTCCAGCGTCAGGGTGTGCCCACCCGGTCCGAGATCGCCGAGCGCGACCGCCATGACCTCGTCCATGTCGACCGGGCGCAGATGCACGTCCAGGGCGCCGGCGTGCACCCGGCTCAGGTCCAGCACATCGCCGACGAGTGCCCCGATCCGGCGGACGGCCTGCTGGGACCGGTCGCACAGGGCGGCCCACTGCGCGGCGCTCAGGTGGGTCCGACGCTCCCGCAGCTGCTCCAGCGCTCCTTGCGCCGCCGCGACCTCCGCCTCCAGGTCGCTCGCGGCAGCCCGCAGAGCCTCAGCACGGCGCCGGTCGGAAACGGCACGCTCGCTCAGGGCCTCGGCCTGTCGGCGACTGCGCCGGCTTTCCCAGGACGCCGCCACCTGAGCCGCGCAGCCGTGCAGAACACGCCGGTCGTCCGTGTCGAGTGGCCCGCCGCGCGCGGCCAGCACCAGCTCGTCCGTCACCGACACCTCCGTGTCCGCCTGCTCCGGTCGCTCAGGCGGGCGGGGCCCCGAACTGGCGGTGACGAACCACCGGCGGCTGTCCGAGCCGTCTCGCTGGAGGAGGCTGAGCGCCTCAAGGCCGAAGGTCGTACGGACGCGTTCCAGCAGGGACGGCAGATCGTCCCGGTCGCGCAGTGCCGACGTCGCCAGGTCCGCGAGGGCCCCCGCCTCCGCGGAAGCCCGCGCGTGCCGACGAGCCCCCCGGGCCGACCGTTCTACGGCCACACTGACCACGGCCGCCACGACGACGAACACCACCAGGACAGACACGTCGCCCCCACGTGCCAAAGCGAGCGAGTGGACCGGCTGCACGAGGAAGTAGTCGGCCAAGCACACCGGCCCCCACCGCGGCGACCAGCGCCGGATACAGACCGCCCACCACCGCCACGATCAGCACAGCCATCAGATACAGCAGCAGCTCACCAGCCGGCCCGAACCCCCGTACGGCGGTCAGCACCACGGTCAGGACCGGCAGCAGTACCGCGACCAGGATCACCCCCCACCAGAACCGGCCCCGGCCGAGACCACCCGTCAGCGCAGGCAGCGCCGGCACCTCGGTGCCCTTGCTGCGCTCGTGCGTCAGGACATGCACGTCGAGGCCACCCGCCCGCCGGGTCACCCGGGCCACCACACGGTCCCCCAGCAACTCGTGCAGCAGGCGGTACGACCCGCCCAGCACGATCTGCGTGGCGTTCTCCGCACGCGCGAACTCCAACAACGCCTCGGCGACGTCCGTGTCCACCACCTGGTGGTAGCTGCCGCCCAGCGACTCCACCAGGGCCCGGTGCCCGGCCAGCACCACCGGATCGGCCGCGACCCGGTCGTCGTCGCGTGCCACGTGCACCGCCAGCAGGTCACTGCCCGGGATCCGGCCCGCGATCCGCACCGCACGCCGGATCAGCGCCTCCTCGTCCCGTTTGCCCGACAGCGCGACGACGATCCGCTCCTTCGTCTCCCACGGGGCCACGATGCCGTGCTCCGCGCGGTAACGCCGCAGCCCCTCCTCGACCCGGTCCGCCACCCACAGCAACGCCAGCTCCCGCAGTGCGGTGAGGTTGCCCGGCCGGAAGTAATGGGTGAGGGCCACCTCGACCCGATCCGGCGGGTAGACATTGCCGTGGACCATACGGCGCCGGAGCGCCTCGGGCGTCATGTCGACCAGCTCCACCTGCTCGGCACGCCGCACCACCTCGTCCGGGATCGTCTCCGCCTGCCTGACCCCGGTGATCTCCTCCACCACGTCCGCCAGCGACAGCAGGTGCTGGATGTTGAGCGTGCTCACCACGTCGATCCCCGCGTCCAGCAGTTCCTCCACGTCCTGCCAGCGCTTCTCATTGCGGCACCCGGGCACGTTCGTATGGGCCAGTTCGTCGACGAGGGCGACCTGAGGCCGGCGCGCAAGCACGGCGTCCAGGTCCATCTCCGTGAACTCAAGCCCCCGGTAGACCATCGTCCGGCGCGGCACCAGCTCAAGCCCCTCCGCCATCTGCGCCGTCAGGCGACGCCCATGCGGCTCCACCAGCCCGATGACCACATCGGTCCCGCGCCCCCGGCGGCGTTGGCCTTCGGCGAGCATGGCGTAGGACTTCCCGACCCCCGGGGCGGCCCCCAGATACACGCGCAGACGCCCGCGACCCACCGCCGACCACCTTCCCGATCCGGTCGTGCACGAGCCGGCCCGGCCCGTATCCGGCCGCCGCTCCGATTTCCATACTGCTGCCGCCACGGCTCAAGCGCCACGACGGCCTGCAGGCGCGGTAGCGAAGGGGACAGGACGGCTCCGTGGCGGAGCAACGGCCCCCTGCAGAGGATCTGCGAGCAGGCGGCCGGTCCCGCGGCCGGCACCGGTGTCGTCAGCGGTCAAAGGGCTGGGCCCCGGGGGCCCGGAGGCCGGGTCCCGCCGTCGAGCCGCGCTCTCGCTCGTCCGCCGGTCGGCAGGCGCATCCATCCCGGGCCTCGCTGACCGCGGTCGCCGCAGGCGGCCGTGGTGCGTCGGCGGCTGCGCCCGCCCCGTTCGACGCCCCGTTCGACGATCCGTACGGTTACCTGCGGGTGACGTCGGCGCGGAGCGGGTCGTCGGGGCGCGGCGTCACCCCGACGGACCAGGGCGGGCGGCCGTGTCAACAGTCGTTCACCGCCCGCCGACGGACCCACCCAGTGGGCCGACGACGGGGTGCCGGAAGCGTGTGAGTGCATCGTTCGAGGCGATCGGCGCCCGTGCTGCGCACCTGGTCCGTCATGCGTACTCGCTGGAGCGCGGCGACGATCGTCGGTAACCGGAAGCCGACCACGTACCGATCGGCGCCCGCGGGGCCCCGGCCCGAAGGCCGCTGTGCCGGGCCCCGCCGAGCAGAGCCGAGGTGAGAAGCCCAGTGATCAGCAGACGGATCGTTCTACAGGCGGCTTTGGCGGGCGGAACGTCGCTCTTCTCCGTTCCCGGCACGGCGTTGCCGCGGGCTTCGCCGACGGAAGCGGGCATCCTCGACCCGGCGGCGATACGGAAGTACGCCACCGAACTCGCGATACCCCCGGTCATGCCCTCGAACGGCGGGGCCGGCCAGGACACCTACACGATCGGGGTCCGCCAGTTCCGCCAGCAGGTGCTTCCACCGGGCATGCCGTCCACGACTCTCTTCGGATACGGCTCGTCCGGACATCCTGAGACGTTCCACTGGCCCGCCTTCACCATCGAAGCCCAGTACGGGCGGACGGTCCAGGTCAGGTGGGTCAATCAACTGGTCGGCACCGACGGCCGCCCCCTGCCGCATCTGCTGCCGGTCGATCCCACCCTGCACTGGGCGAACCCGCCGGGCGGCATCAGACGGCGGGACTCCCGGCCCACCTTCCTCTCGACACCCCGGCCCTACCGCGGGCCGGTGCCCGTCGTCACCCACCTGCACGGCGGGGCGAACGAGGAGGAGAGCGACGGCTACGCCGAGGCCTGGTACCTCCCCGATGCCCGGTACATGCCCCGCGGTTATGCCCGAGTCGGAACCTTCTACGAGGAGTTCGCGAAGAAGTCCGAGGCGAAGTTCGGCCGGCCCTGGTCCCCGGGTGAGGCCGTCTTCCACTACGCCAACCAGAACCGGGCCGCCACCTTGTGGTTCCACGATCACACTCTGGGCATCACCCGGTTGAACGTGTATGCCGGAATGTCGGGTTTCTATCTGCTGCGCGGCGGACCGTCGGACCTACGGGAGGGCATCCTGCCCGGGCCCGCGCCGAGGCTCGGCGATCCGCCGGGCACGCGCTACTACGAGATCCCCATCGTCGTCCAGGACCGTTCGTTCCGCACCGACGGGACCCTGTACTACCCGGCGAGCCGGGCGCTCTTCGACGGTTTCAAGGGCCCTTACGTGCCCGGCAGCGACATCCCGCCGATCTGGAACCCGGAGCACTTCGGCAAGGTGATGGTCACCAACGGCAGGACCTGGCCGGTGCTGCCGGTGGAACCGCGCCGCTACCGGTTCAGGTTCCTCAACGGCTGCAACGCGCGCACCCTGATCATGAAGGTGGTCGCCGACCCGTCGGCCCCCAGGCCGGTAGCGGCAGAACTCCCCATCTGGCAGGTGGGGAGCGACGGAGGCTTCCTGCCCGCACCCGTACGGCGCGACCAAGTGCTGCTCGCGCCGGCCGAACGCGCCGATGTCGTCGTCGACTTCTCCTCGGCCCCGGTCGGTACGGAGCTGTACCTGATCAACGAAGGACCGGACGCCGTGTTCGCAGGGGGAACAGTCGGTACCGGCTTCCCCGCGGCGAACCCGAAGACCACCGGTCAGATCATGAAGTTCGTGATCGGACCGCTCGTCACGGCGGACACCTCGACGCCCCCCGCACAGCTCACGCTGCCGCCTTGCGAACCACTCGGCGCAGCGGACCGCACCCGGCGGGTCGCTCTGGGCGAGGTGGCCTCGGCCCGGGTGCCGGGCGTGACCCCCAGCGCAGTGCTCCTCGGCGTGATGGGTCCGAACGGCAGACCGAAACTGATGGGGTGGGCCGATCCCGTCACGGAGAACCCCGCCGTGGGATCGACGGAGATCTGGGAAATCCACAACCTGACGAAGGACGCCCATCCCATTCACATCCACGAAGTGCAGTTCCAGGACGTCGACCGGCAGACGCTCCCGGACGGCCGTCGCCGCCCCCCGCAGGCGTGGGAGCGTGGTTTCAAGGACACGGTGCTCGCCTATCCGCGCGAGACGACCCGAGTCAAAGTGCGCTTCGGCCGGGCAGGACGGTACATGTGGCACTGCCACATCCTGGAGCACGAGGACAACGAGATGATGCGTCCTCTGCACGTCGGTCCGGCCTGACCCCTCCCGACAAGGAGACCACCGGAGCGCACCACCGCGGAACGCCGAGGCGGGAGCGGTGATCGGCACGCCGCCGGTCGGCCCTGGTCCCGGGCGGTGGCCCGGGTACCTCCCCGGCACGTCCGGGGCCGGGAGGACTCCCCTCGGGCAGCACATCCCCGATTCGCCGCGAACGGGGCAGTGGGCAGCACCCGTCCCGCGGCAGCCCGCGCCGGATCTCCAGGCCGGTACATCGAGAAGCGCACGCCCCCCACGCTGTTGGCCTGGACCTTCTGGAAGTCCAACTGGGCCCATGCCCGGTCGTGCGGCAGTGCGTACCGCTGACCGGAACCCTCGAAGCCGAGGGCGGCAGATGGGGCTCGATCCGAACGCGCAACGCGTAGTCAGAGACGTCGAACGCCCTGGCCATGTGATCGTCAACCCTCCGCCTCGACCACCCCGACCGGGCAAGATGCACCGGCCCTCCCGATCCCGCAGTGGCCCGCCGGGGTGTTGCCGAGGTGTCGCTGGTGACTGCTCCCGCTCAATCAGGAGAGTGTTTCGGCCCGCCCTGTCGGCTGCGGGCGCACGCGCCGCAACGTGCCGGCCATGCAGTGAGCGGCCTGCTGGACGCCGTCCTGGGACAGCCGGCCGTTCCCGCAGGGCCGAGCGTCACTGGTCGCCGGAGCGGCGCGGTGTTGTGATGGGTAGGGAGACGGGTGCGGGCGAGTGGGCGGGGAGGCAGCGGTCACGCCCCGTCGCGAAGTGGAGGAGGCCGATGCCATGCCGCACCGCCGCACTGTCAGTGACGTGATGACCGAGGAGGTCATCACCCTCCGCACCGACACACCGCTCCACGAGGTCGCCGCCCTGCTGGACGCCAACGACATCGCCGCGGCCCCGGTCGTCGACGACGAGGGCGTTCCCGTCGGCGTCGTGTCCGCGTCCGACGTGCTGCGGCACGAGACAGGCATGCCCGATCCGCAGGGGCGGGACGGAAACGACGAGCACGCCTGGGACAAGGCTCGGGCCCGGACCGCGGGCGCGCTCATGAGCAGCCCCGTCTTCACCGCCAGTCCGGACTGGACGGTACCCCGGGCCGCGCGGGAACTCCGCAGCCGGCACGTCAAGCAGCTCCCGGTTGTCGGTGATCACGGACGCCTGACCGGCATCGTCAGCCGCAGTGACCTGCTGGACACCTTCATCCGCTCCGACGCCGAGATCCGCGGCGAGGTCGAGCGGGACGTCCTGGGGCGCATCCTCGGTCTGGAGAAGGACGCCGTCGCGGTCGATGTCCGGGACGGGGCAGTCACCCTGCGGGGTCACGTCCCGGATCCGCGTCTGGTCCCGGTGGTCGTGGGCTTGTGCCAGGGTGTCGACGGTGTCGTTGCCGTGGACGCCCGCCTTGTGGCCGTCCGGGCGGGCTAGGTCCTCTCGTCTGGATCACGCCGGGCTCGCGGGGTGTGGCACCGCGCCTCGCCGCGTTGTCGTCGGATGCCATGGCTCCGCCATGGCGCCCTCCTCCGCCTTGCGATGCTCCGCACTGCCCGAACGGCGTGGGAGGTGCCCCCATCACCACACCCCGCTCCCCGATCCGGGCCGGATCCAGGCGAAAGACCCTGGCCGTCGACGAAGCCCAGAGCACTGTCCGGGCAGCAGTGTCAACATGCCTGCACGCCCTCGACCAGCAGCCGGAGCGGGATACCGGGCGTTGACCCGGAATCTTGGACACGGGCTGTGCGGCTTGGGCCAGGGTAGTTGATGTTGTGTCGAGTGCTCTCTCGTAGGTGATGGGACTCCGTTGTCCGAGGTGGGAATGACGGCGTCGGGTGTTGTAGCGGTTGAGCCGGCGGAACGCGTCGGTACGGGCCTCGCGTTCGCTGGACCAGTGCTTTCGGCCCTGAAGAATCTCTCGTTTGAACGTCGCGTTGAAGGACTCGGCGAGCGCGTTGTCCGCCGAGCTGCCGATAGCGCTCATGGACTGGCGGACGCCGGCCTGGCGGCAGACATCGGCGAAGGCCGGGCTGGTGTACGGGGCGAGTTCAATCAGTCGTTGCAACACCGGCCTGTGGCAACGAGCGTAGCTGCTCTTCGAAGACCTCGGTCGGCGTTCGCCCAGCCGGCCAGACGGCGCGAGGCGATGTCGATGACGGTCGTCAGGTAGCAGAACTTCCCGCCCTCGACGGGCAGGTAGGTGATGTCGCCGACGTACTTCGTGTTCGGCTTGTCCGCGGTGAAGTCGCGGCCGATCAGGTCCGGAGCCTTGCCCGCGGCCGGGTCGGGGACGGTGGTGCGGTGCCGTCGACGCAACCGGACCCCCTCGGTCCCCGACGCCCGCACAATCCCGGCGACCCGCTTGTGGTTGACCGCCTCACCGTTTTCGCCGCGAAGCTCGGCAGTGATCCTCGGGGCTCCGTAAGTGCCGTCCGATTCCTGATGCACCGCCCGTATCCGGGCCGCCAGACGGGCGTCGGCCGCCTGGCGGCCCGGTCGGCGGCTGTCCGGCACCAGTAGTAGAAGCTCGAGCGGCTGACGCCGAGGATGCTGCACAGCCGCTTCACGCCGTGACGGCGCTGGAGGTCGGCAACACACTGGAAGCGGTTCACCAGCGTGTCTCCCCGGCGAAATACTTCGCCGCTTTGCGCAGGATCTCGCGTTCCTCCTCCAGCTCACGGACCTTCTTCCGCAAGGCGGCGTTCTCCGCCTCCAGCGGCGCCGGCGGCTGAGAGGGTTCCTGCGTCCGCCGCCCCCGGGGACGGCTCACCCCGGCTGCCCGAACCCAGTTCCGCAGGGCCTCCGGGTTGATCCCCAGATCGGCGGCGACCGACCTGATCGTCGCTTCCGGCCGCGACTCGTACAGCGCGACAGCGTCCGCCTTGAACTGCGGCGGGTAGTTCTTCATGACCACGAGATGTCCATTCTCAGATCCGCAGGATCCAGTGTCTCGTGTGCTCAACACCAGGGGTCAAGGCCCGATGCAGTGGGCGGTGGCAGCGGCCGTGCCTGTGTGCGCGGCCGGCCGCGCCGGTCCGATGCGGTATTTGCGCCGCGGCCGCACGACCTGCCGTTCGATGGGTACCGGAGCGCGCAGCGGGCTGCGGTGAGGACGGTGGGAGCGATCCGGGGCAGTCCGTAAGGGCCGCGACCAGCGTCTCATCAGGCGTGTCCAGCGCAGTGGGTGTAGTTCTTCCATCGGGCTTGTCCCCCGTGCGAGCTACATAGAAGTGTCCACCGCAGGGTGACGATTCCGGATCGCCGCATCCGTAGCTTTGCGACCTGAAGACACAGCGTCAGGTTTTTCTGACGGGTCTTGCCCGCCCCGCCCCGCGAACGACTGGGAGCAGCCGCGCCCGATGGAGAAAGGCCGGGGTCGGCGAAGACATCCGACCAGTTGTAAATGATCAGCTCCACTCCTGTCCTATAGAGGAAGAAAACCATGCATCAGGCGGTCAAGAGGGTTTTCGTCGTGGCGATGGCTGCTGCGGGCTTGGCGGTCGCGTCTCCGGCGGCCCCTGCCTCCGCGGCCGAGCTTGTTTCGTGCGGAGACCCTACCCTGCCCCCGCGAAATGACTTCGCATCGCTGCAAACGAGCACAGGTAATCAAATATGCTTCGCCAACGCCGGCGATGTGAAGGTGAGCTACAATGACATTACAGGTTTTCATGCGGGAAACAACAGGGTCACATTCAGCTACACCATCCAGGAGAACGGTTATCAACACGATCTCACCCTGGAAAAATGGCAGAACCAAACGCTGACGTTCGGTATGCATGCCGCAGTTTATAACGTACACATCTATTGACGTTATTGATCCTCTTTCATCCAGCTGCAGGTCAGCAGTGTGTGGACGGCTTGGATGATGGTGCCGATACGGCGGGTGGAGCATCTGGCTCGCAGTAGTAGCCGCCAGGACTTCAACTGCGCGAAGGCTCGTTCGCCAGGCGCCCGGAGTCTGGCGTGGTCGCGGTTGAACTGCTGGTAGTGCTCGGGCTGTTCGCTGTGGTGGTAGTAGGGGGTTCGAAATGTGGCGCCGGCGCCTTGGTCGGCGCGGTCGGCGAGGACGAGGATCTGCCGGGTGAGACAGGCCCGGACGATGCCGTACGCGCGGGCCGCGGTCAGGTCGTGAGTGCGGCCGGGTGCCGCGCGGGAGAACCACAGGGGCGTGCCGTCGGACGGGCGATGACCTGCACGTTCATGCCGTGCTTGCGATGCTTCATCGAGTAGTTCGGCTCGTCCGCACGGATCCGGTCGATGCGGATCAGGGTGCCGTCAACGATGACGTGGTCGCCTTCACCGAGGCCGGTGAGGGCTTCGTGCAGACCGGGCGCCCAGCCGGCCAGGACGTCCAGGGTCTCGTCGACGTACCGCCAGGCGGTGGCCTGGGATATCCCAAAACCGGCTCCGAGCTGGGCGAACGTCTCGTTCTTCCGCAGATGGACGAGGGTGAGCAGCGCCTGCTTGAAGCAACCGAGCTTGCGCCAACGGGTGTTACGGGCCAGCCGATGCTCATGCAGTAGCCAGGCCACACGCTCGACGAGCTCATGCGGGACATCGAGCATGGCAGGATACGGAACCAACAGGGCCCCTTCGGTCGCCAGCGTGTTGAGTGGAATCACCACGCCAACGACGAGGGGCCCTGCCTCGTCACCACCCCGCTGACCAGCCCATTTCACTCTTCAGCACAGGATGGAAGAGGCTCATTGAGGTGGTACCGGGGCAGACCGTTACGATTCCGCGCCAACGAGGACGCCGCCTGTTGCCCTTGACCGGCCGTTCCAGCATGAGGTTCGTGGCGGCGCAGGTATATGAGGCCGTTCGGCTGGAGTATCAGTAGGGCTTGGTCAGGCCCACTCGTGAGTGGCGTGTCTACCGCGCGATGGGCGTCGGTGGAATGGTGTGACACCTGAGGAGGTGGTCTGGTCCGGGAAGACCTGGAGGCGTTCGCAGCGGAGTTGTTCGACGGGTCTTTCGATGTGGCCCGGCAGTACACGGGCACCGCGGGCAAGGTCACCGACTGCCAGGTGGGCGTCTCCGTGCACCTGGCCACCGACCGTGCCTCCGCCACAGACGGCCGGTCAGCCTCTCGTCGTGGTTGTGCGCCGGGTCGGTCGGCCGGGCCGGGCTGCCGAGCAGCCCCGTCCGGCCGGCCCGGAAGGTCCGGCGCCGCCTTCGAAGCCCTCCTCCGTCCGGAGGGCGGGCGGAATCCGGTGGCCGCGAGGAGCGTTGCGACCGCCGTCTCTCACGCTGCTTGCAGCGCCTGGGTCGGATGGAACCGGGAGGCGCGGATCGCCGGATAGAGGCCCGCGAGCACACCGATCAGGCAGGTGGCGCCCAGGCCCCCCGCCAGGGACCAGGGCGGGACCACCGTGGCCCATCCCTGGGCTCGCGCGAAGCCGTACGTCGTCGCAGCTCCCAGCAGTGCGCCCGCCGCCCCGCCCGCCGCCGACAGCAGCAGCGACTCCGTCAGGAACTGGAGCCGGATCGCGTTGCGGGTCGCACCCAGTGAACGGCGCAGACCGATCTCCTGACGGCGCTCCAGGACCGAGATGACCATGGTGTTGGCCACCCCCACACCGCCCACCAGGAGCGCCACCGCGCCCAGACCGAGCATCAGGGTCGTCAGGCCCTTGTCGGTGGCTGCTTTGGCCGCGAGCGCGTCCGAGGGGCGCGAGACCTTGACACCGGCCGCGTCGCCAGGGCTGACGGTGCGGGCCAGGACCGCCCGCACGTCCTCCACCGAGGCGTCCGTGGAGCGCTCGAAGACGGTGGTGGGATGGCCGTCGAAACCGAAGTAACGCTGGGCGGCGGGGAATCCGACCATCGCCACCCGATCCAGAGCGGGCACCAGCTCCATCGGCCTGAGAATGCCGACCACCACCACACGTATGTCGTTCATCGTGATCGTCTCACCGGTGCGGGTGATGCCGAGGCGCTCCGCCGCCACCGAGCCGAGGACCGTGGCCGGAAGCCGTTCCCCGGCCGCATCCAGCCAGGTGCCCTTGTCGACCTCCCCGCCGAGTGCGGACAGCAGGTCCCGGCGGGCTGCCTGCGTGGTGACGCCGGCGGTGCGTTCCTCGGGGACGACGTCGCTGCGGCGGATCCGCGCGCCGCGTCACCTCCTGGCGGCGCCCGTGCCGCGCCGCTTTCTGGCGGCATCCTTGGCGGCTCGTCGTCGGGCTGCGCACCCGGCTCGTCATCACGTTCGTTCTCGTCGCCGTCGTCAGCGCGCTGACCGCGCCCACCCTCGCCTACCGGGACGCCCGCACCGCGGTCCTCCGGCGCACCCAGGACGCCGCGGTGGACGGCCTGCGGCAACGGGCCACCACGGTCGCCACCGACTTCGACCTGCCCCCGGACCAGGAGTCGCTTTCCCGGTTCGCGGCGAAGGTTTCTGACGGTCTCGGTGCCCGCGTCGTGGTCGCCCGCTATCAGAACCTCGTCGCGGTCTCCGACCCGCTCGCCGACACGCGGGAACGGATCACGGTCGAACTGCGCGCCGCCGTGATGACCGCAGGCGGCGCTCGGTTCCAGCGGGTGATGTGGCGGGGGGAGCCGTACCTGGTCGTCGGCATGCCCGTGACGTACGCCGACGGCGACCGCCGCGTCTCCGCCCTGGAGGTCTACGCGATCACGGAGCTGCGGGCCGAGCGCGACGACACCGCCGCCCTGCTGGACTCCGTACGGTCGGGCACCGTCCCCGTGGTGCTGCTGGCCGCGGTCCTGGCCCTGCTGGCCGCGGGCACGGTCCTCGGCCCGGTGCGGAAGCTGGGCCGGGCCACCCGGGAACTCGCGGCCGGACATCTCGGCAGCCGGGTCACCGTCTCCGGGCACGACGAACTCGCCGAACCGGCCCGTACGTTCAACGAGACCGCAGACGCGCTCCAGGCCTCCGACGCGGAACTGCGCGAGCAGGAGGCGAAGGCGCGCCGCTTCGTGGCAGACGTGTCGCACGAACTGCGCACGCCTCTAGCGGCGATGACGATGGTGGCGACCGTTCTGGAGGAGGACGCCGACCAACTGCCGCCGGACACCGCGCGGGCGGCCCGCACCGTGGGCGCGGAAACGGCCCGGCTGTCCCGGCTGGTCGAGGACCTGATGGAGATCTCCCGCTTCGACGCCGGAGCGGTACGGCTGAACGCCACCGAGACGGACCTCGCCGACACGGTGCGGGCGTCACTGGCACTGCGCGGCTGGCCGGACCGGGTCGACACGCCTTCAGGAGGGGCTGCGGACGGTGATCGACCGCCGCCGTGTCGACGTGATCGTCGCGAACCTGGTGGGCAACGCCCTGCGGCACGGGGCCCCGCCGGTGACCGTGACCCTCGGCACGGCCCGGCGGCGGACGGCGGTGACGAGGAGTGGGTGACACTGAAGGTCGCCGACCACGGACCCGGGCTGCCGCCGAAGGCCCGGGAGCGGGTCTTCGACCGGTTCTACAAGGCAGACGCGGCCCGAACGCGCGGTGCGGCCGACGACGGCGGACAGGGCAGCGGTCTCGGCATGGCGATCGCGCTGGAGAACGCGCGGCTGCACGGTGGCACCATCGACGTGGCCGACGCGCCGCGGGCCGGTGCGGTGTTCACGCTGCGGCTGCCGATGCGGTGTGCGGGGGAGGAGACGCGATGAGGCGCCGACCGGCGGGCATGGCAGTTGCGCCGGCCCTTGTCCTCACCGGCTGCGGGGTTCCGCCGACCGGAGTGGTGGGCGCGGGCGAACCCGCGTCCGGGCTGACGAGGGGCGCGCGCCTGTACTTCGCGTCCGCCGGCGGACTGCGCGCGGTGCCCGTGGGTGACAGGGGGATCACGGACCTCGCCACGGTGGTGAAACTCCTCGTCGCGGGGCCGTCGCCCGCGGGGCAGGCCGGCGGTCTCACCTCCTACGTCGAGCTCCCCGGCTTCTCCGCGACCGGAAAGGGCCCCCGCGTGACGCTGCTCTTGGGTTCTAGTGGTCGTTGCAACACCCCAGTTCAAGGGGTGCGATGGACTTCGAGATCCGAGGGGACCGGACTCCGCAGGGGCGCAAGAAGCT
>NZ_JBHJUW010000142.1:0-22771 GCF_042268205.1 Streptomyces sp. NPDC056160 | reverse complement strand
CGCCCGCGAGGTCTACCGCGCTCTGACCGCCACACCAACCGAACGAATCACCCAAACCGACCTCGCTCCTGCAGCTTGACAAGCATAGGAGCATCAACGCCGCCGCGGAGAGCTTCTGGGCCCTGCTCAAAGAGGAGATCGGCACCCGCGTCTGGCCCGACCTGGCCACCGCCCGCGCCGAGGTCTTCGACTTCATCGAGACGTTCTATAACCGCCGCCGCCTACGCAAGCACAAAGTCTTCGGCTACCTCACCCCGGCCGAGACCCGACAGCGGCACCAACACGACCTCGCGGCATAGAGATCGAGTGTCCAAGATCACGGGGAAGCTTCAATCTGCTCGACGTGGACGCAGGAGGGCAGGAACACCGGCCACCGGGGGGCGTCGGCGAGCAGGCCGTAGACGACCCCGGCGGGGGCTTCCACGCTGACGCTGTCCTGGGACGAGTGCACCCGCTGGGACGGCATGAGTGCCCCCTCTCCTCCGGTGCGCCCAGACTGCCCCGCGGCGCTGGAGCGGCGCTCGAACCGCGGTGGAGGACCGCCGGGTCCGTGCCTTGCGGTCAGCCCACCTGGGCGAAGCGGCCGGTGGCGGGGGCGCCCACGGCGGAGGGGGTGCCGGCCGGGCCGGACATCAGCATGGACTGCTGGAGCTTGGCGAGCACCGGAGAGGGCTCCAGGCCGAGGGTGCGCACCAGGGTCGCGCGCAGCCGCTGGTAGGCGTTGAGGGCTTCGCCCCGGCGGCCCGAGCGGTAGAGGGCCACCATGTACTGGCCGCACAGACTCTCATGGCTGGGGTACCTGCTGACGAGCACGGTCAGTTCGGCCAGCAGCTCACGGTGGCGGCCCAGCCGGAGGTCGGCCTCGATACGCTGGTCCAGGGCGCACAGCCGGCTCTCCTCCAAGCGTCTGATCTGCGTCTCCAGGTGGACGCCTGGGTGCACGTCGGCGAGGGCGGGCCCGGTCCACAGGGCGAGCGCCTCGCGCAGCCGGGCGGCGGCCTCGGGGTAGTCCTCGGCGTCCATGGCGCGGTACCCGGTCCCGGCCAGCCGCTCGAACTCGCGGACGTCGCTGCCGCCGGCGCCGCCCTTGAGGAGGTAGCCGCTGGGGACCGTCAGCAGCACGTCCTTGGCGCAGCGTTGCTCCTGGCCGTCGTCCTGCCGTAGCGCGCCGTTGATCAGTTCCCGCAGTTGCAGGATGTACGTCTGGAGGGTGGGCCGTGCGCTGCGGGGCGGACGTGCGCCCCACAGTTCCTCGGTCAGGGTGGCGACCGGGACCACCTTGTCCGCGTTCAGGGCCAGCAGGGCGAGCACCTGGCGGGGCTTGGGGGCGGTCGGCGTGATCGAGACGCCCTGTTCCCGCACGGCGAGGGTGCCGAGTACGTCGATGTCCACGCTGTCTCCCCGTTGGTAGCTGCCCGCGTTCTGGAGCCGTTCCCTAGCAAGCTGAGTAAAAAACAGCATGCGCGGTATGTCAATGCGAGGGTTCCGGCCCTGTTTTCCTTTCAGGTTCCAGGGATAAAAGGTGCATACCGCATCATCTTTGAGAAACGACGAGGGATTGAGGCCCGAAAGCCGCCCCAGTGGGCACGCATTCCTGACGCGACTACCAGACCAATAGGACTGTTTTGCCAAAGCTTTTGATGCGCCAGGGGTAGATGCGTCATACGCGTCAGAAGCCGTCGCCGACCGCCGGCCCGGCGCGCAGGACGAACCGGCACGCCGGGTCTGTTCCCGGGGGAAACACGGCACGGCGCCGGGGACGGCCGGCGCGGCGTCACTCGGCCTCGGCGGGCACCCGCGTCCGCAGCCCGAACGCCTGGACGCTCTCCGGGGTCGACTCCGCCTCGTCCCGCACGCGCTGCTCGCTCTCGCGGACGATCTCCTCGACGCGTTCGGGGGTGACGACCAGCCGGCTCAGCACGGCCGGGACCGCGATGCTGGGCAGCAGGTGCTCGAAGAGGGACACCACCCGCTCCACCAGGTCGGCCCGGTCGCTCAGCGTGTGGGAGTAGACCTGCACGCCGGTCCAGGACGCGGAGATGATCCAGGCGCTGGCCGCCGGGTCGACGTGCGTCAGCAGTTCGCCCTGCGCCTTCGCCTCGTGCAGCACCTTCTCGGTGGTGGCGATCCACAGGGCGACCGCCTGGCCACCGAAGAGCGTGCGCATCTCCTGGCCCAGGGAGAGCCGGGCGGCGGCGCTGACCACCGGGTCACGGCGCATGCGGTGGGCGGTGAGCAGACCGGTGTCCACCAGCTCCTGGAGCTTGCACACCCGCGGCGCCAGGGAGACCTCGGCGAACTGGGCGTTCAGCACGCCCTCGGCCAGCGCCTGTTTCGACGGGAAGTGGAAGTACAACGCCCCCTTGGTGACGCCGGCCCTGGTCAGGATCTCGCCGATCGTGGCGGCCTCGTAGCCACGTTCGTCGAAGACGGACGCGGCGGCCTTCAAGATCGCGTGCCTGGTGCGGATCGCACGCTCCTGTTGTGCCACGACTCCTCCTACGCGCTTGCTGCCTGGCGAACAATGCCCTCACTGCTTGTGCCCCTCTGGAAACAAAACCAGGTAGTCCGTATTTTCACAAGCAGTGCCGAGCGGTCTCGTGCTCGGCGCGGCCGGAAGCAGCAAGGGTGTTCAGGACCGACAGGGGGCTCGCGTATGCCGCAGCATCTTCTCATCACCGGGGCGAACGGCTTCATCGGCAGGCACGTGGTGCGGGCCGCGCTCGCCCGCCCCGAGACGAGGATTCGGCTGGTTCGCCACCATGGCGCCGTCACCGCGCCCGACGGGGACCGCGTCCGGGTGACCCGCGCCGATCTGGGGGACACGACCTCGCTCGACGGACTGTGCCGGGGCGTCGACACCGTCGTGCACTGCGCTTCGCGCATCAGCGGTGACGAGGCCGCCCTGCGCGCGGTCAACGAGGAGGGGACGGCTGCCCTGGCCGCCGACGCCCTGCGGCACGGCGTGCGCCGCATCGTGTACGTGAGCACCGCCGCCGTCTACGGCCGCGGCCCCTTCCGCGGAGCCGAACCGCACGAACTGCCCGTCCGGCCCCGGTCCGCCACCAGCACCACGCGCGCCGCCGCTGAGCGCAGCGTCCTCGCGGCCGGCGGCACCGTCCTGCGCCCGCACCTCGTCTACGGCACCGGTGACCGGTGGGCGATCCCCGGTCTCGCCCTGTTGATCCGGCACTTGGGGGCGCCGGTCGCGGACAGCGGCGTGCACTCGGCCGTCGAGGTGTCCGCCCTGGCCGAGGCCGCGGTGGGCGCCGCCCTCGCGGACCCGGACCGCGATCTGGCGGGCGCCCACCATGTCAACCACCCGAGCCCGGTGTCCGGCGGTGTCCTGACGGAGGCGGTGGCCGCCCTGCTCGGGGCCGACGGCACCGCCGGCCCGCTGGACCCGGAGCAGGCACGCGCCCGGCTGCGGGAACACCCGCAGGCGCTGCACCACCTCGACATGCTGACCTCGGACCACTGGTTCGCCAGCACGTCGATCTGGCGGCTGCTGGGCCTGGACCCCGGTCCGGAACCGGCCCGGGGCCTGGCCCGCCACCTGCCGTGGTACCGGGAACAGCTGGGTTCACCCGTGTACGCCGGCCGCTGAGACGCGCGCGGGAGCCGCCCTCGCGCTGCGGGCCGAGCCGGAGCAAAACCTCTCGGTGGCCGTTGGAGATGAAGGAACCCAGCGGGCGCAGGTCCTCGGCCGGTACCGCGAGGGCGACCTCCGGGAACCGTTCGAACAGGCCGCGCAGCGCGATCTCCGCCTCCATGCGGGCGAGTTGGGCGCCCACGCAGAAGTGCGCGCCGTGTCCGAAGGCGAGGTGTTCGCGGCGGGTGGCGCGGGTGACGTCGAAGCGGTGGGCGTCGTCGCCGTGCACGGCGCGGTCGCGCCCGGCCGCCGCGAAGGAGATGACGATGGGCTCGCCGTCGGCCAGCAGCAGGCAGACGGCGTTGTCGAGCAGGTTGACCGTGGTCTTGTACCCGGCGGTGAACAGCAGGATCAGGTTGTCGACCAGTTCCTTCTCGCTGAGCCGCGAACCGTTGTTCTCGTCCCGGGCGTTGATGAGGCTGGTGGTCAGGTCCTCGCCGGGGGGCTCGCGTTTGAGCGCGACGAGCCGGCCCATCGTCCGGTACAGGTCCACCTGGTTGCTCCTCGCGGCCTCCATGGAGGCGGTCGTGTCGAAGAAGCCGCTGATGATCCGGTGCAGTGACGCGCGGAACTCCTCGGGGATGCCGAACAGTTCGCTGAGCACACGGGTGGGCAGCAGATGGGCGAAGCGGCTGCGGAAGTCGACCGGCCCGCCGCCGCCACCGGCGTCGCTGTCGCTGTCGCTGTCGCTGTCGGCACCGTCGCCGTCCCGGCCGTCACCGCCCCTGCCGCCGCCGCCGGCGCCCTCACGGGCGAGGTCGTCGAGGAGCGCTTCGGTGATCTCCTCGACTCGGGGGCGCAGCAAGGCCACCCGGCGCGTGGTGAAGGCCGAGGCCACGAGCCCGCGCAGCCGCTTGTGGTCGTCCCCGTAGGCGGTGACCATGTTCTGCACCGAGACCCAGCTGGCCAGCGGCCAGGTCTCGGCGATCTCGCCGTTGATCCACGCGGGCCAGTGCCGGTAGGCGTCCTTCGAGATCCGCGGGTCGATCAGCAGTTTCCTGATCGCCTCCTGCCCGCTCACCAACCAGGCCTCGACGCGTCCTGGCAGGACGACACGGGTGAGCGGCCCCTGCTCGCTCAGCCGGGCCGCCTCCCCGTGGATGTCCCGGCCCGACGGGTCGATCGCGTACGGACACTGCTGCTGACGGGTCATCGATTGTCTCCAGAGAGCCAGATCCGCAGGACATCAGGTGACGACGGCGGCCCGACCGTAGCACTGCCCGGGGGCCTCCATCGGTACTTCGCCAGAACCATAACAAACCAGACGACCGGTTTTGCAAGAGCAGGTGGCCTGGTGAGTGACAAGCACCGTCATCGCCAGTCAATCACGGCAGAAATGTCAGCTTCTCCCGCAATCGGGCGGCGGTAGGCGCGGATTGCCCCTTACCTCACCAGGAAAGTTGCGAGTTTGAACTACCGAAAAACGGAGCCTTGCATTCAGTCGGCCCGCCGACACTTGCCGAATCCTTTACCTTGAGGCCCACGCAATAAAACCGGTGGGTCCGTATCTTATGAGGCGTCGTCGAACAAAGCTTCCAGGCGGGGGGTCTGCGATGGGTTTGCACAGTGCGCACGACGAAGTGGGACTGCCGACACTGCCGCGGCTGACCACCACGGTCCCGAAGGAATACGTTCACCGCGCCTGCTTGGCCGAGGTGTTCCTGACCGGCTGCACCAGCCAGGAGGACCAGCGGTTCTCCCTCACCGGCCAGTGGCCCAGGGCGCACACGCTCTTCAACCGCTCCGACGGGAACGGCCACGATCCGCTCCAGGTAGCAGAGACGTTTCGGCAGGCAGGCATGTTTCTCGCCCACGCCGAACTCGGTGTTCCGCTCACCCATCAGTTCGTGATGTGGAACCTCAGCTACACGACGTATCCGCAGCACCTGGGGATCGCGCTCAGCCCGACCGACTTCGAACTCGACGCCAGATGCACGGAGATCACCTGGCGCCTGGGGATGGCCGCCTCGCTGCGGCTCGAACTGTCCATCGTCCGGGGCGGAGCCCTCGTGGCCCACGGGACGGGCACCTTCTCCACCGTCCCGCCGGCCGTGTACCAGCGGCTGCGGGCGAGCCGCAAGCCCGGACCGGACGACGCGTTCGACCTCGCGGCGTCCCGGCGCCCGCTCGACCCCGCGTCGGTGGGCCGCACGTCCCGGGCCGACGTGGTGCTCAGCGCCACGGACTCGCCCACCCGCTGGCTGCTCACCCCGGATCTCGCCCACCCCATCCTCTTCGACCACGCCGGGGACCATCTGCCCGGCATGGTGCTCCTGGAGGGCGGCCGCCAGGCGGCGTGCGCCGCGCTCGCCCCCAGGGGGCTGGTACCGGCGAGCGCCACCACCGAATTCGTCCGCTACGCCGAACTGGACCGGCCGTGCTGGATGGACGTCACCCGGGTGACTCCCGAATCCGGCGGCATGACCACGGTTCAGGTCGCCGCGCACCAGGACGGCGAGACGGTCTTCACCTCGACGATCACCGGTCCCGTCAGCTGACGGCCCCCGCCGGGGCCCGGCCGGCCCCCGCACCTCCTCGCCGTCCGTCCCCTCCCGCTCGGCCTCCCACCGCCCACGGCGCTCATCCTGCTGAGCCGCCGCCGGGCGGTGGCGTTCTTCCCTGCCCGAACGGTCCGCGCCGCCCCCCGAAACGGTCCGCCCCCGGCTCACCGGAGCGCGCGGCCGGCCGTGCGCCCCAGGTTTCCCCGGTCGACGTTCCCTCCTGCGACGTTCCCTCCTCCGACGTTCCCGCGATCGACGCCCGGGGCTCCTCCGCCCTCGGCTGGGACGCCCCTGGCTCCGCCGCCTGCGGCCCGGCCGGAACCGGGCTCGTGGACGGTCCCTTCCTCGGCGATGAGGGCGCTCATGCTGTCTCCTCTCGTCGGCAAGCGATCCGATGCCCGGTCGCCCGGGTGGTGCTCTCGCTGGTGGAACACAGTCACGGGCCGGTGGAGCGCAGTCATGACTCATGGCATCGCCGGTCCCGCCGGTCTCCGCGCACACGCCACGCAGGCCCGGAACGGCAGAGGGCCCGAGCATCCTCATTTTGACACCCGGCGACCAGGTTGTCCGTAGGGTTTGCGATCGGAGCCGCAGCGGGGGCACCGGCGAGCGCCGCCGGCCGGGGCCCGCCCGTCGTGGACCATACTGATCACGAAAGCCCCGGCGGTGCCGCGAGGCCGGGGCGGGGGCCGGGCACAGGAAGGAGGCGGACATGCCCGAACGGACCCAGGAGTTCGGCAGGTACGGCGCCCGGGGCATCAAGGGGTACGAGGCCGTGGCCCGCCGGCTCGACGTGCTCGCCGGTTTCGTCGTCACCCCGGTGACCACCCGGCGCGGCCTGCTGGCCCGTCTGCACTACCTCACCCGCACCCCGCACGCCCGCAAGGCCGCCCGCGCGGCGGGACTGACGGTCACCGACCGCACCCTGAAGGCGTGGCTCGACGGCCGCCGCAGCCCGTCGAAGAAGAACCTCGAACGCGTCGAGACCGCCTACCGGACCGTGCGCCGCCACAACGTCGCCCGCTATCTGCTGGGCCGCCTCAACCGGGAGGGCCGGGGCACCCGCGTGGAGATCCACCCGCTCAACCAGTCCCAGGTGCCCCGCCCGAGGCAGCGCGTCGTGGAGTTCCGCGCCCTCAACATCCGCCGCTGGGACCGCATCGTCGCGGCCTGGGCGGCCGACGACGTCCAGGCACTCGACGACGCCTGGGTCGACCAGATCGTCGACCTCGGCTCGCAGTGGGGGCAGTACGAATACGTCACCAACGTCGGCTTCGCCGCCTGACGGCTCCGCCACCCGCCCCTCCCCGCTTGGCTGGCGCTCTCGCGCCCGCCGCCGCTATGCGTCATGCGCATGGTTCATGGGACACGGGTGCTAGATTCTGCGGTATGCGGATGACTCTGGGGGACCGGGTCCGGACAGCTGTGGCGGCGCTCCTGCACGCCACGGGCGAGTCGCAGACGGATCTCGCGGCGGCCCTCGGAGTGAGCCAGGCGCAGGTGAGCCGCCGTCAGTCCGGGAGCACCGCATGGAGCCTCGACGACTGCGACGCGGTCGCCGGGCACTTCGGCATCGACGTACTGGACCTGCTGGCCGGGCCGACCCGGGCGTCGGAGGCGCTGCCGGACATTCGCCGCCGGGGAGCCGGGCGGCGCGCGCCGACGGACCGGACCGAGCAGACCGCCGCCCCCTCCGTCTCCGCCGCCCCCTCCGTCTCCGCCGTTCCCCATGTCTCTGCTGCCCCCGCTGCCGCGCAGGAGGTCGCGCGATGACGGACTTCGACGCGATCGACGCCCTGCTGGCCGCCGCCCGGCAGGAGGTCCCGCTGCCCGGGGCCGAGGAGCGGCGCGCGCTGCGCGAGGGGCTGAACCTGTCGCGCGCCCAGGTGGCGCAGGCGCTCGGTGTCGGCCCGTCCACGGTGGGCGGCTGGGAGTCGGGGCGCGACCCGAGCGGTGAGGTCCGGGAGAAGTACGCGTACTTCCTCTCCGGGGCGCGCGCCCGCCTGGCGGAGCAGGCCGCCCGCGAGCAGGAGCAGGAGGGGGAATCGCCGAGGGAGTCGGAACCCGGGCCCGACACGGCGGCGGAGGCCGCGCCGGCCGTGGAGGCCGGCGACGTCCCCGCCCCCGGCGTCGACGACATGGAGGTGGAGGCCCTTACGGAGCCCCGGGCCTGCGTGCTGTGCGGCGGGCCGGCCCGGCAGCAGGTGGCAGGGTTCCCGCAGCACCTGGACCCGGCCGAGTGCTCCGCGCCGACGGCACCCGCGCCGTCGCCCGGCCCCCGGGCCCCGGTCCCCGCCCCCACGCCCGGCACGAGCGCCCCTCCCGCGGCCGGCGGGCACACGAGCGCCCCTGCTCGCACCGGCGGCACCGGTGACCGGCCCCGGCCTCCGGCCGGAACCCGTACCGAACCTCATGCCGGAACCCGCGCCGGTGTCCGCATCGTCCCCACCGGCCGCCGGGCGCAGGCGGCGGCCTCCGCCGAGCCGGACCTGATCGGCCGGGCCGTCGCCGAGGCCCTGACCCGGCACGCCGGTGATGTCGAGGCAGCCACGGCCGCCCTGGTCAAGCGGGCCATCCCGGACGCGATGGCCCTGCTGGACCACACCCGCAAGGGCGGCCGGTACGACGTCGTGGCGCACCCGTGGCTGCCCGACGTCCTGCACAAGCAGTCCGCGCGCGGCGCCGACCAGATCTGGGAGGCCCGTCCCAAGTGGACCCGGCCCGAACTGCCCACGGGCACACACGAGGTGACCGCACTCGACGTCAACGGCGCCTACCTGAGCGCGCTCAAGACACATCTGCCGCTCGGTCAGCTGGAGCACTCCACCGGCGACCACCACGACCGGCGCCGGGCGGGCGTGCACCTGATCACCCCGCCCGCGTGGGAGCACGACGCGGTCCTCCCGAACCCGATCGGCAACCGCGACGAACCGGGCCCGCTGTGGGTGACGGAGCCGACGCTGCGGCTGCTGCTGCGGCTGTCCGGGCCGAAGTACGGCCTCTGCGACCCGCCGGAGATCCACGAGTCCTGGACGTCGGGGGCCACGGAGAACCTGCTGGAGAAGTTCCGGGTGGCGCTCAAGGACGCCCGGGACCGGGCGATCGCCGAGGACGACGAGGTGACGCTGACGTACGTGAAGGCGATGTACTCCAAGTTCGTCTCCACCCTCGGCGAGTCGAACTACAACCGCGAGATCTACCGCACCGACTGGATGCACCTGATCCGCAGCCAGGCCTTCGTGAACCTGTGGTGGAAGGCGCACCGGTCCTACGACGAGGGCCTGATGGTGGTACGGGCGATGGGCACAGACGAGTTGCACGTGATCGGTGACTGGCGCGGGGTCTTCCCCGAGGGCCGGGGCGTCACCGAGGTCAAGGTCAAGGACACCTACACGGTGGACGCCGCCGACGACCCCTCCCCCGAGGGGCCCTGACGATCAGGGCCTCCCCCTGGGGCCCGACGCTCAGTACCAGTGGTTCGACGACCAGAACGACCAGGCGCCGCACGGGCTGCCGTAGCTGCTGTTCATGTAGTTCAGGCCCCACTTGATCTGCGTGGCCGGGTTGGTGCGCCAGTCGGCACCGGCGGAGGAGTACTTGCCGGCCGGGAGCGCCTGGAAGAGGCCGTACGCGCCCGAGGACGCGTTGACCGCGTTCATGTTCCAGCCGGACTCGTGGCTCACGATGTTGCTGAAGCACTGGAACTGGCCGCTCGGCACCATCTGCCGGGCCATGGCCTGTATCTGGGCGGTGGAGTAGGAACCCTGGACGGGGAAGTCGGAGGCGTCGGAAGTCGTGCTCTGGCTCGTCGACTTCTTCAGCTCCTCCCGCTCCTTGGCCTGCTCCTTGGCCTTCTTGTCGGCCGCTTCCTTCTCGGCGGCCTCCTTCTCGGCCGCCGCCTTCTTGGCGATCGCGGTCGCGGCCGCCGCCCTGCGGGCCGCCTGCTCGGCGTCCTTCTTGGCGCTCGCGTCGGCGGCGATCGCCTGGGCGTCGGCCTGCTGCGTGAGGGAGGCGGTCTGCACCGGCGCCTGCTGCCCCACCGGGATGTCCGCGAGAAGCGTGGCGTCGGCCGCCGTCGCCTCGGCGTCGTTGTTCTGCGCGCTGCTGACCGACGCAACGCCCACGACGCTTCCGACAGCGGTGACCGCGGTGGCCGAGGCCACTGCGAGTCCCCGGACCGAGATCCGGCTCACACGGTTTCCCTTCGCCATGGCCCCCGTGCCGTCACGGGGGCGAGTCTCACGACCCCCGACTCTGCCGTACCGGACAGCACAAGGCAATCCCCGCTCCCTTTCGTCCCGTTCCGCCACCGCCGCCCCGCATGCCTCACCGCTCACAGCCGGACGTGGGGTGAACCCCTGGGGACACCGCACACGTGTGCATGCCGTAAGGCTTCTCTCCCCAGTGGATCAGCGAGGTCAGCATGAGCGGGAACCTCCCGGACCAGGCCGTGGCGGCGCTCTCGCCGCACGGCGCCGCGGCCGGCTTCTCACCGCGGGACGTGGCCTCTTTGCGGCAGGCCGTCGCCGGACCGGTGCTGCTGCCCGGTGACGAGGGTCACGCCGCCGAGTGCGCCACGTACAACCTCAACAGCCCGCTTGAACCGGCGGTGGTGGTCGGGGCCACCGGCGCGGACGACGTGCGCGCGGCCGTCCGGTTCGCCGCCCGGCATGGGCTGCCCGTCGCGGTGAAGAACACGGCCCACCAGGTGACCGCGCCCGCACACGGCGGGCTGCTCGTCACCACCGCACGGATGACTCACCTTTCCGTCGACGCGCGGGCGCGGACCGTGCGGGCCGAGGCGGGGGTGCGCTGGCGCGATGTGCTGCCCCGCACGGCCGAGTTCGGGCTCGCCCCGCTCGCGGGCTCCGCGCCCGACGTCGGCGTCGTCGGATACACCCTCGGCGGCGGCCAGAGCCCGCTGCTCGGGCGGACGCTGGGCTACGCGGCCGACCACGTGCGCGGCCTCGACGTCGTCACGGCGGACGGTGAACTGCGCCACGTCACCGCCGACAGCGAGCCCGACCTGTTCTGGGCGCTGCGCGGCGGCAAGGGCAACTTCGGCGTGGTGACGGCGATCGAGTTCGACGTGTTCCCGGTGACGCGGTTCTACGGCGGCGCCCTCTACTTCCGCGGTGCGGACCTCGCCGAGGTGCTGGAGGCCTGGCGTGCCTGGGTGCCGACCGTGCCGGAGGAGATGACGTCCTCCGTCGGCATCCAGCGGCTGCCCGACCTGCCGGTGCTGCCCGAGCCGCTGCGCGGGGCGTTCGTGGTGCACCTGCGGGTCGGCTACCTGGGTTCGGCGGCCGACGGCGAGCGGCTGATCGCTCCGCTGCGCGCGTCCGCCCCGCCGCTGCTCGACCTGGTCGGGGAGAAGCCGTACACCGCCCTCGGGGAGATCCATCTGGACCCCGTGGACCCGATGCCGTACTACGACCGGAGCGTCTGCCTGGGCGAGTTCACCGCGAAGACGGTGGACGCGCTGGTGCGGCTGACCGGGCCGGACTCCGGCTGCACGCTGGCCAATGTGGAGATCCGGGCGCTGGGCGGTGCCTTCGACCGCGAACCCGCGGTCGCCAACGCGGTCTCCACGCGGGGCGTGCCGTTCGTCGTGTTCGGGTTCGCGGTGGGCGGCGCCGATCAGGCGGACGTCCTGCGGGGCGGGCTGGCCGAGGTCGTGGACGGGCTCGCGCCGTGGGCGCTGGAGCGCAACATGGTGAACTTCCTGTCCCCGGAAGAGGCGACGGACCCGGACGGCGTGCGCGCGGTGTACGGGCCGGAGCGCTACGACCGGCTGGCCGCGGTGAAGCGGCGCTACGACCCTGCCAACGTCTTCCGTTTCAACCACAACGTCGCTCCGGGCCAGGACTGAGGCCCGAGCGGGGGGTGTTACTTCTTCGCCTTCAGCGGGCCCGCGAAGGACTTGCGCAGGGAGGAGGGGGCGGCGAGCGGGAGCAGGGCGGCGAGCACCTTGCCCTTGACCGAGGCGGGCTGCCGGGTCAGTTCGACGTCGACGCGGGTGCCGTCGGCCTGGGGGGTGGTGGTGAAGACCCAGCCGCCGCCCGCGCCGAAGAGCTTGGAGTCGAGCGTGGTGATGTCGACCCGGCCCGCCTCGGCGTCCCACTCGTAGCGCGCCCGCTCCCATGCGGCGGCGGTGCCCTCGGTCACCTCGGCCCAGGTGTCACCGAGTCGGTGGACGGTGAAGTGCTCGGCGTCGATGGTGGGCCAGTTCTCGGCGCGGGAGGGGCCGAAGTCCGTCAGCACCTTGACGACGTCGGCGGGGCTGAGCGTGGAGATGAGGTGGAAGCGGATGACGGCCATGGTGTCCCTCACGTCGAGAAGTGGTAACCGGGAGAATTAGTAACCGGTTCGGCTGGTGATGACTCTTCCATGAAGGTCGTCACCAGTCAAGCCGGTTACTCACGTGAGGGGGGGCGGTCCCGTCAGGTCGTCAGCAGCACACCCCCGTAGGAGACACCCGCGATCACGCCCCAGGAGCAGAGTCCGAGCGCCGCGACACGGCCGCCGTCACGGACGAGGGAGGGCAGGTGCACCGCGCTGCCCAGGCCCACGAGTGCGGCGGCGAGCAGCAGTTCCTGCGCGTGGTGGGCGAGGTCGAGGACGGTGTGCGGGACGAGGCCGGTGGAGCGCAGCGCGACCATGGCCAGGAAGCCGGCGACGAAGAGCGGCACGATGGGCGCCCGCGCTCCGCGACGGGTGTCCCGCGCGGCCGTTCTGCCGGTAGCGGCCGCCCGCGCGGCGTCCTTGCGCCGGCCGCGCCGCAGGGACAGCCCGACCGAGGCGACGAGCGGGGCGAGCATGGCCACCCGCATCAGCTTGACGAGCACCGCTTCGCGCAGGGCGGTGGGCCCGGCGGTCTGCGCGGTCGCCACGACCTGGCCGACGTCGTGCACGCCGGCTCCCACCCAGCGGCCGAACTGCCCGGCGTCCAGGCCCAACGGGCCCTGGAGCAGCGGCAGTACGACGATGGCGAGGGTGCCGCACAGCGTCACCATCGCCACGGCCGTCGCCACGTCCTCCTCCTCGCTGCCCGAGACGTCGCTCATGGCCCCGACCGCGGAGGCCCCGCAGATCGAGTAGCCGGTGGCGATCAGCAGCGGCTGGTCCCCGGGCAGGCCGAGACGGCGCCCGAGCCAGACCGTGCCGGCGAAGGTCGCGGCGACGGTGCACACCACCATGACGACGGTCTGCCAGCCGAGCCCGGCGATGTCGTCGAGGCCGACGCTCAGGCCGAGCAGGACGACACCGGCGCGCATCAACCGCTTGCCCGCGAAGGTCAGTCCGGGCCGCGCCGCGCCGCGCAGCCGCGGAAGGTGCGCCGCGAGCACACCGAGCACGATAGCGGCGGTGAGCATCGGCACGCCCGGAAGCAGCCGGTGCACCGTCCAGGCCAGCGCGACACCGGCGGCGGCGGCCGCGAGCCCCGGCAGCTTGGCCCGCGCCCCACCGGCGGCACGCGGCTTCGGCCTCGCACCCGGCCCCGGCGCCACCGCCTCCGGGCCCTGCTCCTGCCTCGGCTCCTGCCCCTGGCCCTGGCCCTTCCCCTGTCCCCGCCCGTGGCCCTGGCCCGTCTTCGGCCGCGTCACCGACGTGGTGCGGGTCGTGGTGCGCCCGGTCATCGTTCGTCGTCCGGCGGCTCGTAGACCCGGCGGACGCTGCTGCCCAGGCGGCCGATGTCGGCCCCGTAGATGTGCAGGGAGACGGCCTTGCCCCCGCCCGCGTTCCAGACCCGGTGGATGTCGCCCGGCGGCGCGAAACCGCAGACGTCGCCCTGCTCGTTCACGACGTCCTCGGTGGCGACGAGACGTGTGCCGTCGCCGTCGGAGACCTCCCGGTAACGGCGTTCGTGTTCGCGGCCCTCGTGCACCCCGGTGACGCACCAGGAGACGTGGTCGTGGACGGACGTACGCTGCCCCGGCAGCCACACCAGGGCCACCACGGAGAAGCTGCCGTCCTCCTCTGTGTGCAGGACGTGCTGGCGGTAGTCCTCGGCGCTGCCCTCGCGCTGAGGCTCCGTCAGCAGTCCGGGGTCGCCGAGGTGCGGCGCCAGGCGCTGTGCGACCAGGTGCGCGGTGCGGTCACCGGGCAGGCCCTGCCCCACGGCCTGCCGCACTTCCTGGACGAGACGGTCCAGGCGGGGGGTGGCCGCCGTGCGTGTCCGGACGTCGGTAGTGGTCATGCTGCCAGCGTCCGACCGGGAAAACCGCACGTCCAACGACGGTTTCTTCGGTCGTTCCCAAGCTGTGCTTATGCGGGACGGGCCGTGCCGGTGCGGGACGACTCAGCAGCCCACGCGCCGCTGCGCGACCGCCTTGATCGTGTCGACGACCAGCGCGGTCGCCGGGACCCGCAGGTGCTCGCGCAGCACGTACGCCGAGATACGGCGGCGTACGGCGGGCTCCAGCGCGCGGCCCGCGACCCGGTCGAGCCGCAGGAAGGACAGCACCAGGCCGGGCATCATGGCCACCCCCAGCCCCTCGGCGACCAGCGACTGCACCACGAGACCGTCGTCCGTCGTGAACGCGATGTCGGGTGCGAAGCCCAACTCGACGCACTCGTGCAGGAAGTTGGTACGGCAGCGCGGGCACCCGGCGATCCAGCGCTCCTCGGCCAGGTCGGCCAGCCTGACCGCCCGCCGCCGGGCCAGCGGGTGGCCGATCGGCATCAGTACGGTCAACTGGTCCTCCACGAGCGGGATCTCCTCCACCTCCTCCGGCACCGACTCCCGCAGCCCCGGATAGGTGAAGGCGAGCGTGACGTCGCACTCGCCGCGCGCCAGCCGCTCCAGCGAATCGGGCGGCTCGTCCTCCAGCAACTGCACACGTATGCCCGGGTGGTCGGCGGCGAGCCGGGCCAGCGCCTCGGGGACCACGGTGGCGTTGGCGCTGGGGAAGGCGCAGACCCGCACCCGGCCGCTGCGCAGCCGCGTGATCGCCGTGACCTGCTCCTCCGCCACGGACAGGCTGCCGAGTATGGCTTCCGCGTGCCGGGCCAGGGTCTCCCCGGCCTCGGTCAGCCGCATCCGCCGGCCGACCCGGATGAACAGCGGGGAGCCGACGGTCCGCTCCAGCGCCTTCATCTGCTGGGTGACGGCGGGCTGGGTGTAGCCGAGGACCGCGGCGGCCCCGGAGTAGGTTCCGGCGTTCACCACCGCGTGGAAGGTCCTGATGTGCCGTGAATCGAACACACCTCGCATCATAAGCAGAATTTGGGTTCCGGTCCGCAGAGGTGCGTTGCACCCGCACCTACCCGTGCCCCTGCCAATGCCCCTGCCTTCGAGCGGTTTTGGTTCCGGGGACAGTACAACCATCGGCAGGGCACGACTGTCGTACACTCCGACGATCATCGGCTTCACTGAATCTTTTCAGGATGCCGACACCACAATCTGATCAGTGGGGGGCCTTTGTCCATTTCGCGCCCATTCGGTAGAGCGCGCCGTTCCCGGCTGCTCGGCTGCACCGCCCTCGCGGTGGCCGCAGGCATGTTCCTGAGCACGCCGGCCCTCGCCGCGGACAAGCCGTCGCAGGACGTCTCCATCCCGAAGCCCAAGTCGGCCCTGCCCAAGGCAGACCGGCCCGCGGCCGGCGTGCACGCCGCGCCGGGCCTGCGTTCGGGCATCAAGGCCGCCGGAACCACCTTCGACGTGGACGGCGACAAGGTCGACGACAACATCGTGCGGCTCGACGACGGGACGACCCTCGTCTGGCTGAGCACCAGCGGCAAGTTCCAGCAGTACACCATCAGCCAGGACAACCCGGACGAGAAGACCAAGGACATCCTCACGCCGGGGAACCTCGACGGTACCGACGACCCCGAGGTCCTGACGCTGTCCACGACGGGCACCCTGTCCCTGTACCACAGCACGAGCCAGTCCGGCACGAGCTACAGCACGTGGAGCGGCCAGGGCTGGCAGATCTACAACAAGGTCATCGCGCCCGGTGACGTGACCGGCGACGGCAAGCCCGACCTGCTCGCCCGCACCTACTCCGGCGACCTGTACCTGTACCAGGGCACGGGCGACGGCAGTTCGCCCTTCCGCGCCCGGGTCCTGGTCGGCGGCGGCTGGTCGATGTTCGACCAGCTGGTCGGCGTCGGGGACATTGACAAGGACGGCATCGGCGACGTCGTCGCCCGCACGCCCTCCGGCGACCTGTACTTCTACGCCGGCAAGGGCAGCGCCACCGCGCCGCTCGCCGCCCGGAAGAAGATCGGCAGCGGCTGGAACACGTACAACCAGATCATCGCCGCCGGCGACTGGAACGGCGACGGGCTGGGCGACCTGCTCGGCCGCACCGCCTCCGGTGACCTGTACTACTACTACGCCGACGGTTCGGGGAACTTCTCCGCCCGCAAGAAGAACCAGGGCGGCTTCGAGGCCGTCGACCTCTTCGCGGGCAGCGGAGCCAACCCGTACTGGGGCAAGGCCTCGCTCATCGGCCTGGACAACGGCGGCACGCTGTACTGGTACGGCGTGCTGCACAACGGCCAGCTGGGCGGACGCGCCAAGATCAGCGACACCGGCGGCTGGGCCGGCGCCCACGTCGGCTACGCCTCCTCGCTCGACGCGGACGGTTACGCGGACGTGCTGGAGCAGTGGAACGGAGCGCTGTACAACCACAGCTACGGCACCGACTCCGCCGTGTCCAGCGGCTGGAGCAAGTACAACCTGTTCCTCGGTCCGGGCGACCTGAACGACGACGGCAAGGGCGACGTCCTCGCCCGGGACACCTCCGGCAACCTGTACCTGTACCGCGGGAACGGCACCGGTGGGTCCCTCGCCGCGCCGCTCAAGATCGGCGGCGGCTGGAACGGCTATGACAAGATCGTCGGCGCGGGTGACCTCAACGGCGACGGCCGTGCCGACATCGTAGCGCGGACGCCGTCCGGCACGCTGTACCTCTACCGCGGCACCGGCAACAGCGCGTCGCCCTTCGCCTCCGCGGTGAAGATCGGCACCGGCTGGCAGCAGTACAACAAGCTGCTCTCGCCCGGTGACATCGACGGGGACAACCAGGCCGACCTGCTCGCGGTCAACTCCAAGGGCGAGCTGTACCGCTACTCCTCCACCGGCCAGGGCCAGTTCAAGGCCCGCGCCAAGCTCGGCACCGGCTGGAACACATACAAGAACCTGTACTGACCCGCCCGTAGCGGCCTGAACGGCCGCGGTGGCGCGGAACTCGCGACAGGAAAGGGGCTCCCCCGGCGTCAAGGCGCCGGGGTAGCCCCCTTTTCGCTCCCGGCGCCCGGCCCGGTGCGTCCCCTCCCGGCAAGGGACCGAAGAGACCGGGAACCGGGGTGCAGTCATATGACCGATGCGTCCGGCTCTGCCGGAAGCGACGCTGGGACGAGTGACGCCGCACCAGCGCGCACCGTTCCCGCTTCGGAGTTCAGCATGACCAGGTTCACCATGATCGACCTGACCGGCCGGCCCGCCTCCCGCCGCCCGTCGGCCCGGCCGCCCCTGCCCCGCCGCCGGCCCGCGGCCGACCGCGACGGCCCGGCCCGCAGACCCGCCCTCACGCTCGTCCCGGGCTGCGACCCCTTTCGCAGCCCCGTCGAGCTGCGCACCCTCGTCCGCTCACCCATGCCCGAGAACGTGCGCGGCGCGCTGGTGACGACGGTGCGGAAGGCGCCGGGCCGGGCGTTCCAGGCCCGATGGACCACAGTCGACGCCCCCTCTCGCATCCCCCCGGGCCGGGTCCGCCTGTCCTGGACACCCGCCGGGGACGACCGGATGGACGTCAGCGCCCACTTGGGGCTGCCGGGGGCCCAGGTCCTGCTGGCCATGTGGCCGGCGCTGCGCGGCAACTGGTGCGACGTGGTCCGCCCGACCGTCGCGGAGGTGACGGAACTGCACGCGGCCCTCAGCCTGGCCACCAGGGCCCTCGACCACCTGGTCCGCTGAACCCGCCGGTGCGCCCCTCCCCGACCCACCTCGCCCCGGCGTCACTTACGAGTCACATCGACGTAACATCGGCGGCACTTCGGCATACCTGCGGCATCACTGCGCGACGAACGGCGCACAAGCGGTGAGGCGCAACGCCTCACGCGTCCGGGACCGACGGGGGTCCCGCGTCGGCCAGGCGGTTGAGCCATTCGACGAGCAGGGACCGCTCCGCCGCGTTGAGCGCCGAGCGGTCGCCGCGCCCGAGTGCCGCCCGCAGGGCCATCGCGGCCTGCGCCGTCTCGTCGCCCGCCGCACTCCCGGCCTCATCCGCTCCACCGGCCCCGGCGGTGGCGGTGACGGCGGAGACAGGGGCGGAAGAAGAGGCAGCCGGTGTACTGATGGCCGCCAGCACCATCTCGCGCGCGGCGTCCGCGTTCCGCAGGTCCCGCTGCTCCGGCGGCGTGCCGATCAACGTGAGGATGGTGCCCACGCCCGCCGCGTGCATGACGGCCGCCGCCCGCTCGACGCTCATGCGCAGCCGGCCGGCCGCGGCGACGCGGTCGATCATGCGCTCCAGCTCGGCGACGGCCTGCCGGCCGGCCCGCGGCACCCGTCCGGCGCGTGCCTGCCCGTACACGAGGGTGTAGTACGCCGGCTGGTCCAGCCCGAACCGGACGTGCAGGTCCCAGGCGGCGCGCAGGTCGCCGACCGGGTCCCCGCTCTCCGGCAGCTCCCCCTTGGCCCGCAGGTACGTCTCGAAGCCGTACTCGCTCACCGCTTCCAGCAGGCCGTCCTTGTCCCCGAAGAGCCGGAAGATCGTCGGCGGCGCCACGCCCGCGCGGGCCGCGACGGCGCGGGTGGACGCGGCGTCGAGCCCTTCCGAGCGCAGCAGTTCGGCGGCGGCCGTCACGATCCTGCGTCGCACGGTCGCCGCTGTCAGCTCGGGGTCCGTCTCTTCTCCTTGCATGAACCAACGGTATCAAATTTACGGATCACTGATCCGAACCGATGGTACGGTCTGAACGAACCATTGATCCAGACAAGGGGTGGAGCGACATGACCACACTGAACTCCGGCCGGAATCCGGGCTACGACGTGATAGTCGTCGGCGGCGGCAGCGCCGGCTGCGTCCTGGCCGCGCGGCTGTCCGAGGACGCGGACGTCCGCGTCCTGCTCCTGGAGGCCGGCCGCCCGGCCACCGCCCTGCCGGACGCCGTGGCGTACCCCCCGGCCTGGCCCTCGCTGGCGGCGATGAGCGCCAGCTGGGGTGACAGCACGGTCGTCCAGGGCTCCTCCGGTGCCCCGGTCCCGCTTCCCCGGGGCCGCGGCCTCGGCGGTTCCTCGGCGATCAACGCCATGGTGTTCGCGCGCGGCCACCGTTCCAGCTACGACAGCTGGAGCGAGCACGGCGCCAAGGGCTGGACCTTCGACGACCTGCTGCCGTACTTCCAGCGCACCGAGAGCGCCGCCAGCGCCGCCCCGGGCCGGGGTCTGACCGGCCCCCTGACCGTCGGCCCCGCCACCGAACCCAACGACGTCCTGCTCGCCTGCCTCACCGGCGCCCTCCAAGCGGGCCACCGCCGGGCCCGGGACATCAGCGGCGGCCTGGAGGAGGGCTTCGCCCCCGTCGACCTCAACATCGTCGCCGGGCGCCGCCAGAGCGCGGCGGACGCCTACCTGACGCCGGCCCTGCACCGTCCCAACCTGGACGTCGTCACGGACGCGGTCGCCCACCGGCTGCTGTTCGACGGCCCGCGCTGCACCGGCGTCGAGTACGGCGTCGACGGCGGCGTCCGCACGGCGACCGCGGCCAGGGAAGTGGTGCTGACCGCGGGGACGATCGGATCCGCCGCACTGCTGCTCCGCTCCGGCATCGGCCCCGAGGAGGACCTGCGACGCGCCCAGGTGCCGCTCTTCCACCACCTGCCCGGCGTGGGCCGCAACCTCCACGACCACCCCCGGGCCAACCTGGTCCACCGCACCCGCCGCCCGGTACCCGCGGCACGCAACAACCACGGCGAGATCATCGGCCTGCTGCGCAGCACGCCGGAGGCGGACGGCCCGGACCTGCAGATCATCTTCATCGACATCGCGGTCCCCAACCCCGTGGCCCCGGTCGAGAACGGCTTCACCGTCGGCGTCTCGCCCATGCGGCCGGTCAGCCGCGGCACCCTGCGGATCGTCTCCGCCGACCCGTACGCACCGCCCGTCCTCGACCCCGCCTACTTCGCCGAGGAGCGGGACGTCCGTACCGTGGTGTCCGGCATGGAGACGGCCCGCCGGATCATCGCCTCCCCCGCGCTCGCCGAATGGGGTGCCGAAGAGGTCAGCCCGGGACCGGGCGCCGCGGACGGGCGGTCGCTCGGCGCCTACGCCCGCAGGTACTTCGGCTCCTACTGCCACCCGGTCGGCACCTGCGCCCTGGGTGAGGACGAGGTCTCGGTCGTCGACTCCGCACTGCGGGTCCGGGGACTGGACGGCCTGCGCGTGGCAGACGCCTCCGTCATCCCGTCGATCCCGTCCAACAACACCAACGCCACGGTCTACGCGATCGCCGAGCGCGCGGCCGAGCTGCTGCGCCACGGGTGACGGCGGGCGAGCCAGGGGTGACCGTGAGCCGCGCCACCGAGGACGGCGGGACGGACGGGGTGGCCTGCGGGACGGACGGGGTGGCCTGCGGGACCGGCGGCGCGGCCGACGGGACGGGCGGCGTCCACGGCGGGCCTCTGCACCCCATGTACGGGACGGTTCCCTTCCGTACCAACACAGATGGGTGGCGTACCGGCCATCAGGTTGCACAGGGATGACCCTGGGTATTCAGTGGAACTGGATAATCTGACGCCCCGATAGCAGAAAGGTGCCGTTGACCTGCGATGCCGGTGATTTAGGGCGTTTCCGCAGGTGAGGGTGGGTGTCCCGTGGTCCGTGTGACTTGGAGCGAGTAGCTGACGCGGCTGGGTGGGCGGGGCTCGTCCCGGCGTTTGGCTTCGAACGTGTTCCGCGGCGGTTTCTTCAGTCGTTGGCAGCGGCGGTCGCGGCGTGGGGGCAGGCGGTCGTTGAGGAGTTCCTGGACGGCTTCGAGGCGGGCGGCGTGCAGCGCCTGCGGGTTCGCTGCGGTCTGTCCGACGGTGGTGAGTCGGGCGAGCCGCACGGTCGTGGTGAAGGAGATCCGGTCGGGATCGACCTCTCCCTGTTCGGCCGCATGGACTTTGAGCGCGCACAGTGCCTGGTAGACGGTGAGAAGTGCGTAGGTTTCCTGGCAGATGAGCTCGGGGGTCTTGGAACGCAGGATGAAGCCGGCGCCTCGCAGTCGGTTCTTGAGCTCGGCGAAGCCTTTTCGATCTCCCATCGCTGGTGGTAGAGCTTGGCCAACTGCCGTGCGGGCGTTAGCCGATGGTCGAGCAGGCTGGTCGCGAGGCGAAACTTCCCCACCTGCACCGGCCCGTGCTGGGGCCGGACGGTGACGGTGTAGTCGATGATGCGCACGAGGTGTCCGTCGGGCAGCCCTGTCGGGGTGCGGTCCTGGAAGCGGGCGTTGCCCAGGCGCTGATTCTCGGCAGGGGTGGGCATGACGGAGACGTACGAGCCGTCGGGCAGGACCCACAGCGGTGGCAGGACGAGGTTCTTCTTGATCCGCCAGGCGAGGTGGCAGCCGGTCGCCTCGACCAGGCCCCACTGCTCGTGGCCGGCGAAGTTGCGGTCGGCCAGCAGCAGTATGCCGGGCCGTAGGGAGGCGAGCAGGCGGCGGGCGAGCTTGTGCTCGCTGAACCTGGCGATCGAGTCGAAGGCAGCGTCGATGACGGCGTGGGTGCCGCACTCGATCAAAGCCATCAGTCTGACCTGTGGGTTTCCGCTCTTGTTGGTGCCGTCGCGGCCGGTGAATCCGAACGTCGCGGCGTTCTCGGGGCTGTCCGGAACGTCCAGCGCGGTGCCATCCCAGGCGACCAGCCGCAAACCGAAGGCGAATGCTCCTGGGGTCATGGGTGTCGCCTGGGCGCCGCACCGGCGTTCGAAAAGGGCCTGCAACGGCTTGTCTCCCAAGCGCTGGCGGGCTCGGGTGAGGGCCGAACTGGTGGGCAGGCGCTGAAGGACCCCGCCCGGCAGGTGCCGCAGTTTCTCGGTCAGGGCCCGCAGGACCGCCCGGTATCCCGGCGGCCCGGCGCTGTCAGAGCTGCTGAACAAGCACAGAGCCAGGACGAAGTAGACCACCGCGCGGGCCGGCAGAAGCCTGCGGCGGCGCTCGGCCCTTCCGGTCAACTCCAATACTTCGTCGACTACTTCGGGTGTGATCTCCTCGGTGAGTACACCGAGCCGGATCCGGTCGCCGAACTGCGGTTCCGACCGCCTTCGGGGACTTCGAGATGGCACCGGACGGACCGCCGTGGTGACGGCTGGGGCAACAGCGATGGCAGACTGAGCGCCCAACGGGGCTCCCTCCGAGGCAGTCGGATCTTGGTCGATCTCCTGTCCTACCGGGAGCCCCGTTGCCCTGTCCCGAGATCACCTGGCGCATCATCAGTTCGTGGCGGACCACCTGTGCATCCCAGGGTTCTACTCACCAGAACAGTCGTCACACACGCTCTACCTGCACTGATGCCCTAAGTCACCGGCATTGCGTTGACCTGCGAGGATGCGAGGTCTAGGTCGCATCCGCTGCGGGAGCAAGGCACCTTTCTGGTGGTCGAGAGTACAGGGTGGGACCGTCGGCTG
>NZ_JBHJUW010000141.1:0-22996 GCF_042268205.1 Streptomyces sp. NPDC056160 | reverse complement strand
ATCCCCCCCCCCCCGGGCCCCCTCCGGGGGCACCTCCCACGGGGGCCCCGGGGGCCGGGGCGGGGGGTATTTAAATCTACCTCCCCGCCCACGACGAGACGGAACAGATCGACCTCCAGGGACTGCGGACCGCGGCCTCCTGAGCGCGGGCGTACGCCGGGCACGGCGCACGGCGAGCGGGAGCCGCGAAAGGGACGAGCAGAGGACGAGCCGGGGACGAGCGGGTAAGGGGCGTGGCACAGGGGGCCACGCCCCTTACTGCTGCCCGCTCCCGGTGCTTCCCGCGTCCCCGGTCATCCACCGGTCCGGCCCGGCTCCCCGCCGTCCCGTCCGTGACCGCTCGGCCTGCGCCCGCAGCAGCCGCCCCGCCTCCTCCACGTCCCGCAGCCGCGCCGTCACGCTCTTGTTCGCGCCCGTGTCCACCTGGACGTCCGCGACCTTCCAGACCCGCTTCCAGGGCCCTTGGGTGAGCCGTACGCTCTGCACCTTGGCGTGCGGGACCAGGGCTAGCCGCCGCCGGAGCAGGCCGTGCCGGGCGGCGAACACCGCGTCGGTGACGGCGACTCCGTACCCCCGCCGACGCACCGGCGCGCACCACCGCGCACGTCGGGGCGGCCGGGCGAGCGAGGCGGTCTCGGGCACCGTCACCCCCGGCAGCACCCGCGCGATCACCGACTCGGCGATCTCCCGGGGAGCCACCGGCAGCAGCACGGAGTTCGACGATCCGGCCACGTCCAGTTCCACGCGGACCCAGCCGCGTCCGCGCCCGGTTCCGTCGGGCCCGGGTGACTTCCAGCGCCGCCACAGCAGCGGTTCCACGATCCGTACGGTCTGCACGCGTCCCGGGGGCACCGTCTCGTGGGTGCGGTCCAGCAGGCCGCGGTCGATGCGCAGCCCGTCGGGAGACTCGCTCACCGTCCAGCCGTAGGCGGCCACGAAACGTCCGACGCTGCTCGTCACGGCCCCGCCGAGCAGCGGCAGGGCGGTGGCCAGCACCGTCCACAGGCTGTGGGTGGCCAGCCACAGCAGGGGCGGCACGACGAGGGCGGCGATCAGCGATCCCCAGGTCGCACCGATCAGCAGCAGCGAGACCGCTATCACGCGCGCGGGGACGCGGACGAGTTCCCGCGCGGGTGCCTCGCCGACCTCCCGCGCCGTCTGCGAGGTGAAGCCGGCGGCCCGGGCGAGCAGTTCGGCGCGCAGGGCGCGGGCGTCGTCCTCGCCGAGGAAGGCGAGTTCGTCCTTCTTGTCCGTGCCTATGACGTCGAGTTTCAGCTTGGCGACACCCGCGACCCGCGCGAGCAGCGGCCGGGTGACGTCGACGGCCTGGATGCGTTCCAGCCGGATGTGCGCGGTGCGGCGGAACAGCAGCCCGGTGCGTATGCGCAGTTCGCTGTCGGTCACCGCGAAGTGCGTGAACCACCAGGACAGGAATCCGTAGAGCGCGGCGGCCGTGACGAGCACCGCGAGTCCGGTCAGCAGCCAGGCGGTCGTCAGCCTGGTGAGCTGCTGCTGGGCCTGGCCGGGATCGTGCACCGCCCATCCGGCGAGGACGGCGACCGGCGCCCAGGCCCGGCGCAGCGGTGTCACGGGGTGCAGCCGCCGCTCGGTGACGGGCCGGGGCACGGCGGCCGCCCCGACAGCGGTCGGCCCGTCGTCGGTCGGCTCGTCTGTGGCCGGACCGCCGGTGCTCGGTCCGTCGGCGGGTTCCCCGCCGGTCTCCTCGCCCCCCGCCGCCGTCACCGTCACAGTCCCGCCGATCGGGCCTCGCCCAGCTCGGTGAGCCGGTCGCGCAGCCGTTCCGCCTCGGCCGGGTCGAGGCCGGGGATGGTCGCGTCGGTGGCGGCGGCGGCCGTGTGCAACTGCACGGTGGCCAGCCCGAAGTGCCGTTCCACGGGCCCGGAGGTGACCTCGACCAACTGCATCCGCCCGTACGGCACGACGGTCTCCTCACGCCACAGCACACCCCGGCTGATCAGCAGGTCGTCGGCGCGCTCCGCGTAGCGCCAGGAGCGCCAGTTGCGGCCCAGCAGCACCCATCCCCAGGCCATCAGCGCGAGCGGCAGCACCGCGCACGCCGACCACGCGGGGCCGGCCACGGTGCCGGGCACCGCCGCGGCGGCCACGGCGGCCAGTCCCAGCCACAGCACCAGCAGCAGCCGGCGCATCCGCAGCAGGCCCGGGGGCAGCGCGGTCCACACCGGCTCCTCCCCGGAAGACCGCTCGTTCTCCAGGCTCCCCGTCTCCATGGGGCAAGCGTACGTAGGGGAGACTGGGTCCATGACTCCCACGACGGAGACCATGGTCGGGATCGGCGGTGCCGCGGAGAGCACCGACATGGTGCTCAACATCGGGCCCCAGCACCCGTCCACGCACGGTGTGCTGCGGTTGAAGCTGCTGCTGGACGGCGAACGCATCACGCGCGCGGAGCCGGTGATCGGCTACATGCACCGCGGCGCGGAGAAGCTGTTCGAGGCGCGGGACTACCGGCAGATCATCATGCTGGCCAACCGTCACGACTGGCTGTCGGCGTTCTCGAACGAGCTGGGCGTGGTCCTCGCGGTGGAGCGCATGCTCGGCATGGAGGTCCCCACGCGCGCGGTGTGGACGCGCACGCTGCTCGCGGAGCTGAACCGGGTGCTCAACCACCTGATGTTCCTCGGCTCCTATCCGCTGGAGCTGGGCGGCATCACGCCGGTCTTCTACGCGTTCCGGGAGCGGGAGGTGCTCCAGAACGTCATGGAGGAGGTCTCCGGCGGCCGGATGCACTACATGTTCAACCGGGTCGGGGGCCTGAAGGAGGACCTGCCCGCCGGATGGTCCGCGCGCGCGCGCGGCGCCGTCGCCGCCGTGCGCTCGCGCATGGACGTCTTCGACGACCTGGTCCTCGGCAACGAGATCTTCCGGGGGCGCACGCGGGGCGTGGGCGCGCTGACACCGCGGGCCGTGCACGCGTACGGCGTGAGCGGGCCGATCGCGCGCGCCGCGGGCGTCGACTTCGACCTGCGCCGCGACGAGCCGTATCTGGCGTACGGGGAGCTGCGGGACACCCTCAAGGTGGTCACCCGCGAGGAGGGCGACTGCCTGGCCCGCTTCGAGTGCCTGCTGGAGCAGACCCACAACGCCCTCGACCTCGCCGACGCCTGCCTGGACCGGCTGGCCGAGCTGGCACCGGGGCCCGTCAACCAGCGGCTCCCGAAGGTCCTCAAGGCGCCCGAGGGACACACCTACGCCTGGACCGAGAACCCGCTCGGGATCAACGGCTACTACCTGGTCAGCAAGGGCGAGAAGACCCCGTACCGGCTGAAGCTGCGCTCGGCGTCGTACAACAACATCCAGGTCCTCACCGAGCTGCTGCCGGGCACGCTGGTGGCGGACATGGTGGCGATCCTGGGCTCAATGTTCTTCGTGGTCGGGGACATCGACAAGTAGGTCCGCCGCGTCCCCGTCCCGGACGCCCACCGGCTGTAGCAGCCAGCCGAAGTCGCCGAGGCCGCCCGCCGCGGTGAGTTCCGCGGCCTCACCGGCGCTCGCCAGGGCGCGTACGTACTCCGCGGGGTGTGTGGAGGCGAGGCTGAGCGGGGGGCGTGCGCCGGTGATACCGAGGGCACGCAGAGCGTCGCGCTGGGAGAGCAGGCGCGCGGGCGGGTACCGGCGTGCGCGGGCGTGCCCTCCCGGCGCACACGCCCCCGTCTCCGCCCCGGCCTCCATGTCCGCTCCCGCTCCCGCTCGCGTGCCCGCCGCCGTCGCCCCCGCCCCCGGGGAGGCGTGCGCGGCGCACGCGTCCAGGGCGACGTGGGCCGTGAGGTCGCAGGCACCGTCCGGTACGGGCCGCGTCTCCCGCCCGTCCCGGAAGCCGGTGAGGGTGCCGAAGAGCGGCCGGGCGTCCGCCGTGTGCGCGTAGTCCACGGCGACCGCCAGGCCCCGGTCGAGACACGAGACCGCCGCGGCCCAGGCGCTGTCCCGGGGCAGGCCGATCTCCGCGCGCAGGCCCTCCTCGGCGGGCAGCGGCCACCACCGGTCCAGCCACTCGGCCTCCGCGCCCGCCACCGGCTCCCCGAGCCGCTGCGTCCCGTCCCGCCGGACGAGCACGCGCCGGGGCACGCCCGCGGAGTCCACCTCCGCCACCTCCACCGGCACGTTGTCCAGCCACTCGTTGGCGAACAGCAGGCCGCTGACCCGCCGCGGGGGCTCGCTGCGCCACTCGATCCGGTGATCGAGTCCGGCCGGGCGCCCGGCGACCTCGACCGCGTACACCCGCGCGCGGGACGCCACGCGCGCGGGCAGCGCGGCCAGCACCCCTGAGGCCAGCTCCCCGTGCCCGGCCGCCATGTCGACGAAGTCGAGCACCGCCGGGTGCCCGAGCGCCGCGTCGACCCGGCACAGCAGCCGCGCCACGGCCGTCGCGAACAGCGGCGAGGCGTGCACGGACGTACGGAAGTGCCCCGCCGGACCCTCGGGCCGCCGGTAGAAGCCGCCCGGCCCGTAGAGGGCGTCCTGGGCCGCCGCGCGCCAGCCGCGCCATTCGTCCGCCGATGTGTCGTCCGCCACCCGGCCAGAGTAGGCGCACAGGTGATCACGGCCTCCACCTTGGGGAGTACGCGCGGCGAGTGCGGATCGGCCCTCCGGTTGACCCATGCACCTATCACGCTTCCCTACTCTGGGTTACGTGCAGCGTCTCTATGACTTCCTCCGCAGGCACCCGACCGGGGTCGACGGCTTCTGGGCCCTCGTCCTGCTCGGGGCCTCAGCCCTGGGCGCGGTGAGTGTCGACAGGACGCCGGACCACCACGGAACGCTGGCCGGGGCACTGGCGGTGTCCGTCGTGCTGAGCGCGGTCGTCGCGCTGCGCCGCCGCATGCCCGAGAAGATGGTGCTGCTGGCGGCGGCGACGGGCGTCGCGCAGCTGGCGCTGGACGTCGAGACGACGGTCGCCGACTTCGCCATGCTGGTGATCATCTACACGGTCGCCGCGGTCGGCGCCCGCTGGGCCTCCAGGTTCGCCCTGGCCGGCGGGATGTGCGCGGCGACGCTCGCGCAGATCCGCTGGCCCCAGGAGAACTCCAGCGTCGCGGGCAACGTGGCGATAGCCGTCTTCACCACCGTGCCGTTCGCCCTGGCCTGGGTGCTCGGCGACTCCATGCGCACCCGCCGCGCCTACTTCGCGCAGCTGGAGGAGCGGGCCGCCCGGCTGGAGAAGGAGCGCGAGGCGCAGTCCAAGGTCGCGGTCGCCGCCGAACGCGCCCGTATCGCGCGCGAGCTGCACGACGTGGTCGCGCACAACGTCTCCGTGATGGTGGTGCAGGCCGACGGTGCCGCCTACGTCCTGGACGCCGCGCCCGACCAGGCCAAGAAGGCGCTGGAGACGATCTCCTCCACCGGCCGCCAGGCCCTCGCCGAGATGCGCCGCCTGCTGGGCGTGCTGCGCACCGGCGAGCACCAGGAGGGCGGCGAGTACGTGCCGCAGCCCAACGCCGAGCAGATCGAGGACCTGGTCGAGCAGTGCCGGGGGTCCGGGCTGCCCGTCGACTTCCGGGTCGAGGGCACGCCGCGCCCGCTGCCCAGCGGCGTCGAGCTGACGGCGTACCGCATCGTGCAGGAGGCCCTCACCAACACCCGCAAGCACGGCGGGCCGAACGCGGGTGCGAGTGTGCGCCTGGTGTACTTCGACGACGGCCTCGGCCTGCTCGTCGAGGACGACGGCAAGGGCGCACCGCACGAGCTGTACGAGGAGGGCGGCGCCGACGGACGGGGGCACGGCCTGATCGGGATGCGCGAACGCGTCGGTATGGTCGGCGGCACGCTGGACGCGGGGCCGCGACCCGGGGGAGGCTTCCGCATCAGTGCGCTGCTGCCCCTCAAGCCGGCGCACTGAAGCCGGCGCACCGGAGCCGGCGCACGCCCCGCGCCGGTGAGCGCCGCACCGCCCCGCCACGGCGAGCCCCCTCGCCGCCCGCCCACCTGCCCGCCCGCCGCCCTACCCGATGGAAGAGGACCCCATGACGATCCGCGTGATGCTCGTCGACGACCAGGTGCTGCTGCGCACCGGATTCCGGATGGTGCTCGCCGCCCAGCCGGACATGGAGGTCGTCGCCGAGGCGGGTGACGGCGTCGAGGCCCTCCAGGTGCTGCGGGCCACCGCGGTCGACGTGGTGCTGATGGACGTGCGCATGCCGAAGCTGGACGGCGTGGAGGCCACCCGGCGCATCTGCTCGGAGGCGAACCCGCCCAAGGTGCTGATCCTGACCACCTTCGACCTCGACGAGTACGCCTTCTCCGGGCTGAAGGCGGGCGCCTCCGGGTTCATGCTCAAGGACGTGCCGCCCGGCGACCTGCTCGCCGCGATCCGCGCCGTGCACAGCGGCGACGCGGTGGTGGCGCCCTCCACCACGCGCCGTCTGCTCGACCGGTTCGCGCCCATGCTGCCCGCGGGCGGGCAGGAGCCCCGGCACAAGGAGCTGCAGCGGCTCACCGAGCGTGAGCGCGAGGTGATGGTCCTGGTCGCGCAGGGCCTGTCCAACGGCGAGATCGCCGCCCGCCTGGTGCTGTCCGAGGCGACGGTGAAGACCCACGTCGGCCGCATCCTCACCAAGCTGGGCCTGCGCGACCGCGTGCAGGTGGTGGTCCTCGCCTACGAAACGGGCCTGGTCCGGGCCGGCGGCCACGGCTGAGGGACCCGGACACCGGGCGCCACGGCTGAAGGTGGGGCCCCGGCCGAGGAAGGGCCCCCCAGGGGAGCGGGTCGCCGGTAGGGTCTGCGCATGCTCCTGTGGATCAACGGGCCCTTCGGGGGCGGCAAGACACAGACCGCGCACGAGATCCGGGACCGTCTGCCGGGCAGCGTCATCTGTGATCCCGAGCATGCCGGCTTCGGTCTGCGCCGCATGCTGCCGCCCGCGCTCCGGGGCGACTTCCAGGACCTGGCGTCCTGGAGGCAGGGCGTGGTCGAGGTGCTCGATCTCGCGCTGACGCTCCACGAGGGGGTGGTCATCGCCCCCATGACCGTCACCGACCCAGGCCACTTCGCCGAGACGGTGGGACGGCTGCGGGAACTGGGACACGACGTACGGCACTTCACGCTCCTCGCGGAGCGCGAGACCGTACTGAAGCGGCTGCGGGAGCGCGGTCCCGGGCACCTCCTCCGGCGAGCGGCCGGGAAGAACTCCGGGCCGGACAGGGAGTCCTGGGCCGTCCAGCAGCTCGACCACTGCCTCGCGCGGCTGCGCGAACCGGAGTTCGCCGAGCACCTGTGGACCGACCACTCGACCGTCCCCAGGACCGCGGACCGGATCGCCGTCCTGGCCGGGCTGGAGCTGCGGCCCCACACCGGAGGGCCGCTGCGCACCCGGCTCAGGCAGGCGCGGGTCGGCATCCGGCACATCCGGTTCGACTGACCCGGCCACCGACCACCGGCCGGGCCGGCCTACCTGAGGATCCCCTCCAGGAAGTCGCTGCCCAGCCGGGCCACCATCGCCACGTCCAACTGGTGGTAGACGTACCGCCCGCGGCGCCGGGTGGTGACCAGGCCCGCCTTCTTCAGCACACTCAGGTGCCGGGATATCTCAGGAGCGGTCATGCCGTGTGCCTGGGTCAGCTCGCTGGTCGTGAACGCGCTGCGGGCCAGGCTGCGGCACAGTCTCATCCGCACCGGGTGGGACAGCGCGGACATCCGCAGGGTCAGCTGCTCCACCGACGGCGGGGCGGACAGCTCGGGGGAGCCGACCGGGTAGTGCAGCGCAGGCTGCCAGTCGTGGCGGTGCAGGACCATCAGGTGCGGCCAGCCGAGGCTCGTCGGTATGAGCAGCAGGCCGCCGTCCGCCGTGGCCGTACGGCCCTCGCCGAGCTTGTCGACCGTGATCCGGCAGGCCGTCTCGTCCAGCTCGACCGCGGGGGACACCGCTGCCAGCGCCTCCGCCAGGCCCCGGCGGCGCAGCAGCTCCGTCTTGTGGCGGGCGTCCGCCGCGAGTTGGTGGCGCAGCCGGGACCAGGTCTCCGCGAAGAACGCCTCGTCGCAGTCCTGGAGGAACTGCCGCAACCAGCCCCTGATGCGCGGCGGGTCGGCCAGCAGGCGCTCGCTGAAGCGCACCTGCTGCGGGCCGCGCGCGGCGGCCAGTTCCAGGGCGCGGCGGCGCAGGCGCGCGTCCGCGAGCGGGCCCGGGCCCGGTTCGCTGTAGGGCAGGGCGCAGGTGAACTCCAGGGCCGCGTCCACGAACTGCTCGTCGGAGAGCTTGTCGAGCAGGTCCAGTTCCTCGGCGAGGGACTGGCCCGGCAGCCCCGTCCCGCCGGGCAGGCCGGCGAAGGGCATGAAGAGGTCGGAGAAGGTCGTCCGCCACAGGAAGTCCGCCTCGCACATCCGGTCGGCGAGATGGGAGTCGAGCCGGGCGGTCACGCCCGTGGCCCAGCCCTGCAGGCCCGGGTGGTGCCCCGGCTCGGACAACGCGTGCAGCGCCATGCCCAGCTCGGCCAGGGGCGAGGGCACGGCGGCGACCCTCTCCGGCCGCAGCCCCGTGATGTCGATGCGCACGCTCATGTCCCCATGGTGCACGGCGCCACCGACAACGCGGCTCCCGATTGACGGCCGCCGTCAATCGGCGGGACTTCGTGCGGGCACCGCCGCAACCTGGAGCCACCGGGGCAGCCGCGGGGTCCGCCCACCCCCGGGCCCCCTCCCGTTCCTTTCCTTCCGCTTTCCCTCCCGCTCCCTTCACGTCCTGAGAAGGCGATACGCCATGAGCATCACCGAGCAGTACCTCCTCGACCTCCATCGCGCGCGTCAGCACGGCGAGCCGGAGCCCCCCGCGCCGGGCCTGAACGACTGGCAGGTCGCGCGCGAACTGCGCGACCGCCGGCGCTTTCGCGCCGTGGTCGCGGGCCGTCCGGCGCACGGGCGGCTGCGCCTCGCGCTGGACCGGTGGCGGCACCGGCAGACGCGCAGGCGCACGCCCGGCGGTTCGCGCCGGCCCCGCCCCAGCGGCTGCTGACGGCGGCCGGCGCACTTCCCGCGGTCGCCGGTCCCGCGGCAGCGCGCTTCCCCTGCCGGGATCGCCGGCCCGGCGCCAGTGCGCTTCCCGCGGTCGCCGCCCCAGCGCCGGCGTGCCTCCCGCGGGAGCCGGCACGACACAGCGCCGGCGTGGTTCCCGCGGGAGCCGACACGACCCGGCGCAGGCTTGCTCCGGCGCCTGCCGTCCTCAGGGCAGCCGTGTCACGAAGTCGGCGACCGCCGCTCGCACGTCGTCCGCCGTCCACTCCAGACCGGCGGCGCGCACGGTCACCTCGGTGAAGGCCGCCCCGGGGCCGCCGCCGTCCCAGGGGCGGGCGAACAGCAGGGTGCGCGTCGCCTCCCCCTGGCGCACCGCCGCCTCGGCGAGCACGTCCGCGTCGTACGGCAACCAGACCTGGAACTCGTGGGTGTGCGGCACCTCCGGATGCACCCGGAACCAGGGCACCCCGGCAGCCTCGAAGCCCTCGCGCAGCGCGGCGGCCACCACGCGCGCGTGCCGTACGTACGCGGGCAGGCGGGGCAGTTCCCGTTCGAGTCCGGCCAGCGCCGACAGCGCGGTCGGGAACTGCTGGAAGACCGTGCCCCCGTACCGGTGCCGCCAGGCCTTCGCCTCCTCCACCAGTTCCCGCGGCCCGGCGAGCAGCGCACCGCCGAGGCCTTCCAGTGACTTGTAGAGCGACACGTACACGCTGTCGGCCAGGTCCGCGATCTCCGCCAGGGAACGCCCGAAATACTCGGTGGTCTCCCACAGGCGCGCGCCGTCGAAGTGCACCACTAGGTCCCGCTCGCGCGCCGCCTCGACGACCTCGGTCAGCTCCTGCCAGGTGGGCAGCACGAAACCGGCGTCCCGCAGGGGCAGCTCCAGCATCAGCGCCCCGATGGACTCGTCCAGACCGCGCACGTCGTCGGCGGTCGGCTGCCGCGGCTCGCTCGTCACCCGCACCGGTCGCAGGCCGCTGACCTGGCTGAACGCATGGCGTTCGTGCACCTCGGGGTGGGAGAGGGCGTGCAGGGCCACGGCCGGGTTCCCGGTGCGGGCCGCCCAGCAGCGCAGGGCGACCTGCTGCGCCATCGTGCCGGTCGGGAAGAAGGCGGCGGCCTCCTTGCCGAGCAGTGCCGCGACCTTCCCCTCCAGCGCCTCGACGACACCGTTGCCGTAGAGGTCCGACGGCTCGTCGAGGTCGTACACCTCCTCGGCCCGGTCCAGCGCGGCGAGCCGCTCCCGGAGCGTGCCCAGGTACCCGAGGCGGGAGAGCACGCGCTCCGCGCCCCGGTTCACGGCTGTGCGCCGCTCGCGCAGCCGCTTGCGCCGCTCCTCGTCCGAGCCCGGCTCGCGCGCGAGCAGCAGCTGCCCTTCGTCACCGGGCCCCGCCTGCTCCGTTCCTGACCGATCCGGTCCCGCCTGGTCCGTTCCCGACCGATCCGCTCTGTCACTCATCCGTGGATCATCCCGCGCGGCGACCGCGGCGGGCACCCGGATTTCCGCCGCCGCCCGCCGTGGCGAAACCCACAGCCTGTGGACGAACGGACCCCTCTCCGACGGATAGCGTTAACATGACGAGAAATCGTCCGGTACCGGGAGCGGACTGGAACGGGAAGGCCACTGTCGCGTGAGTACAAGCCAACAGCCAGACCCAAGGGACCGCCCCGCGCGGCTCACCGTCGGCGTCGTCGGCGCCGGCCGGGTGGGCCCCGCGCTCGCCGCGTCCCTCCAGCTCGCGGGCCACCGGCCGGTGGCCGCCTCGGGCGTCTCCGACGCCTCCAGGCGCCGTGCCGACCTGATGCTGCCCGGCGTCCCCCTGGTGCCCCCCGCCGAGGTGCTCCAGCGCGCCGACCTGGTGCTCCTCACCGTCCCCGACGACACCCTGCCCGGCCTCGTCGCCGGCCTCGCCGAGACCGGCGCCGTACGCCCCGGCCAACTGCTCGTGCACACCTCCGGGCGGTACGGCGCGAAGGTGCTGGACCCGGCGCTGCGCGCGGGCGCGCTGCCGCTGGCCCTGCACCCGGCGATGACCTTCACCGGCACTCCCGTGGACGTGCAGCGGCTGGCCGGGTGCTCCTTCGGCGTCACCGCTCCCGAGGAGCTGCGGCTGGCCGCCGAGGCCCTGGTCATCGAGATGGGCGGCGAGCCCGAGTGGATCGCCGAGGAGCGGCGTCCGCTCTACCACGCGGCGCTCGCCCTGGGCGCCAACCACCTGGTGACGCTGGTGGCGCAGTCCATGGAGCTGCTGCGCGAGGCCGGTGTAGGGGCCCCCGACCGGATGCTCGGCCCGCTGCTGGGCGCCGCCCTCGACAACGCCCTGCGCTCCGGCGACGCGGCCCTCACCGGCCCCGTCGCGCGCGGAGACGCGGGTACGGTCGCGGCGCACGTCGCCGAACTGCGCCGGCACGCCCCGCAGACCGTCGCCGGCTACCTGGCGATGGCCCGAGCCACCGCCGACCGCGCCCTCGCCCACGGACTGCTCAAGCCCGAACTGGCCGCGGACCTGCTGGACGTCCTCGCCGCCGGAACCGACGCGGCCCCCGGCCCCGGGGACCCGGGACCGGCCGGCGACGGCGAAGGGGATGCCCGATGACCCGCGCGGGGCACTCGAAGCACCGGACGGCACCGGAGGACACGGCGCCCGACAAGCCGCGGAACACGGCACCGGCCCCGCGCGACACGGCACCGGAGTACGCACGCGACACGGCACCGGAGTACGCAGAGGAAGGCGGCCCGGTGACCCCGGCGCCCGAGAACGGAGACGCCCGATGACCACCACCCTGCTGCGCACCGCCGACGAGCTGCACGCACGCGCGCGTACCGGCCGCCGCGCCGTCGTGATGACCATGGGTGCCCTGCACGAGGGCCACGCCACCTTGATCCGTGCCGCGCGCGGCATCGCCGGTGACGGCGGCGAGGTCGTCGTCACCGTGTTCGTCAACCCGCTCCAGTTCGGCGCGGGCGAGGACCTGGACCGCTACCCGCGCACCCTGGAAGCCGACCTCAAGGTCGCCGAGCAGGCGGGCGCCGACGTCGTCTTCGCGCCGTCCGCCGACGAGGTCTACCCGGGCGGCGAGCCCCAGGTCCGCGTCACCGCCGGGCCGATGGGCGAGCGTCTGGAGGGCGCCTCGCGCCCCGGACACTTCGACGGCATGCTCACCGTCGTCGCCAAGCTGCTGCACCTGACCCGTCCCGACGCGGCCCTGTACGGGCAGAAGGACGCCCAGCAGCTCGCGCTGATCCGCCGCATGGCGCGCGACCTGAACTTCGGCGTGGAGATCGTCGCCGTCCCGACCGTCCGCGAGGACGACGGGCTGGCCCTCTCCAGCCGCAACCGCTACCTCTCCCCGCGCGAGCGGCACACCGCCCTCGCCCTCTCCCAGGCCCTGTTCGCGGGCCGTGACCGGCACGCCGCCCAGGAGGCGCTGCGCGCCCGGGCCCGCGAGGTGCCCTCCACGCGCGCGCGTGCCGAGGCCCTGAGCGCGCTGGGGGAGTCCCGCGCGGCGGCCGACGCCGCCGCCGTCGCCAAGGCGGCTCCCGGCGCGGCCGACGCCGTCCGCGCGGCGGCCCGGCTGGTCCTCGACGAGGCCGCCCGCCTGGACCCACCGCTCGAACTCGACTACCTGGCCCTCGTCGACCCGTCCGACTTCACCGAGATCGGGGGCGACTTCACCGGCGAGGCCGTGCTCGCCGTCGCCGCCCGGGTCGGGGCGACCCGGCTGATCGACAACCTGCCCCTCACCTTCGGAAACCCCGGGAACCCCGGGGCCCCGGAACCCCTTGGAGCCGCCTCGTGACCAGCACAGGCATACGACTGCACGCGCCCGCGCCCGGGTGGTCCATCGCCGCCGACGTCGTGGTCGTCGGCTCCGGTGTCGCCGGTCTGACCGCGGCCCTGCGCTGCGAGGCCGCCGGCCTGACCACGGTCGTCGTCACCAAGGCCCGCCTCGACGACGGCTCCACCCGCTGGGCCCAGGGCGGCATCGCCGCGGCCCTCGGCGAGGGCGACACGCCGGGGCAGCACCTGGACGACACGCTGGTGGCCGGGGCCGGGCTGTGCGACGAGGAGGCCGTACGGATCCTCGTGACCGACGGGCCCGACGCCGTGCGGCGGCTGATCTCCACGGGTGCGCGGTTCGACACGGACGACGAGGGCGCCATCCAGCTCACCCGCGAGGGCGGCCACCACCTCCGCCGCATCGTGCACGCGGGCGGTGACGCGACCGGCGCCGAGGTCTCCCGGGCGCTCGTCGAGGCGGTCCGCGCGCGGGGCGTGCACACCGTCGAGAACGCGCTCGTGCTGGACCTGCTCACCGACGCCGACGGCCGCGCCGCGGGTGTGACCCTGCACGTCATGGGCGAGGGCCAGCACGACGGCGTGGGCGCCGTGCACGCGCCGGCCGTGGTTCTCGCGACCGGCGGCATGGGCCAGGTCTTCTCCGCGACCACCAACCCGTCGGTGTCCACCGGCGACGGCGTGGCGCTCGCCCTGCGCGCGGGCGCGGAGGTCTCCGACCTGGAGTTCGTGCAGTTCCACCCCACCGTGCTCTTCCTCGGCGCGGACGCCGAGGGCCAGCAGCCGCTGGTCTCCGAGGCGGTGCGCGGGGAGGGCGCCCACCTGGTCGACGCCGACGGCGTGCGGTTCATGGTGGGGCAGCACGAACTGGCCGAACTGGCGCCGCGGGACATCGTCGCCAAGGGCATCACCCGCCGCATGCAGGAACAGGGCGCCGAACACATGTTCCTGGACGCGCGGCACTTCGGCGCCGGGATGTGGGAGCACCGCTTCCCGACGATCCTGGCCGCCTGCCGCGCCCACGGCATCGACCCGGTCACCGAGCCGATCCCGGTCGCCCCGGCCGCCCACTACGCCTCCGGGGGCGTGCGCACCGACGCCCGCGGCAGGACCACCGTGCCCGGTCTGTACGCGTGCGGGGAGGTCGCCTGCACCGGCGTCCACGGCGCGAACCGGCTCGCTTCCAACTCCCTCCTGGAGGGGCTGGTCTACGCCGAGCGGATCGCCGCCGACATCGCGCGGGAGCGGACGCACGACGGCCTGCACGCGCGCGTGCCCCAGCCGGTCCCCCGCGCCGAGCAGCCCGCGCACCCGCTCCTGGCCCCCGAGACGCGGTTCGCGATCCAGCGGATCATGACGGAGGGCGCCGGCGTGCTGCGCTCCGACGCCTCCCTGGCCGGGGCCGCCGACCGGCTCGAACAGCTGCACGCCGAGGCGCGCGGCGCGCTGGCGGAGAACGGCAAGACCGCCGAGCCCGGCGTCGACACCTGGGAGGCCACCAACCTCCTGTGCGTGGCCCGGGTCCTGGTCGCCGCCGCCCGGCTGCGGGAGGAGACCCGCGGCTGCCACTGGCGCGAGGACCACGCCGAGCGCGACGACGCCCACTGGCGCCGCCACATCGTCGTACGGCTGAACTCCGCGCGTACGCCCCTCGTGCACACCACGGACACCGCAGACTTCCCCCCGACCCGACCCGGGGCCACCGCGCCCCGCCGTCCCCAGGAGCAGTGACACAAGTGAGCACCGAAGACCTTCCCCTCGCCTCGAACGGCGGCTGCGGCGACGGCTGTGCCTGTGGCGCGGACGCCGACGAGGAGTACCTGGAGTGCGGGCTGGACCCCGCGCTCGCCGAACTGCTGGCCGGCGCCGGACTCGACCCGGTGGAGATCGAGGACATCGCCAATGTCGCCATCCAGGAGGACCTCGCCCACGGCGTGGACGTGACGACGGTCGCGACCATCCCCGAGGAGGCCGTGGCCACCGGCGACTTCACCGCGCGCGAGGCCGGCGTGGTGGCGGGCCTGCGCGTGGCCGAGGCGGTCCTCTCGGTCGTCTGCGCGGACGAGTTCGAGGTCGAGCGGCACGTCGAGGACGGCGACCGCGTCGAGGCCGGGCAGAAACTGCTGTCGGTCACCACGCGCACGCGTGACCTGCTCACCGCCGAGCGCAGCGCCCTCAACCTCCTGTGCCGTCTGTCGGGCATCGCCAGCGCCACGCGCGCGTGGGCGGACGCCCTGGACGGCACCAAGGCCAAGGTGCGCGACACCCGCAAGACGACCCCGGGCCTCAGGTCCCTGGAGAAGTTCGCCGTCCGGGCCGGCGGGGGCGTCAACCACCGGATGTCCCTCTCGGACGCCGCCCTGGTCAAGGACAACCACGTCGTGGCCGCCGGCGGCGTCGGGCAGGCCTTCAAGGCCGTGCGGGAGGCCTTCCCGGACGTGCCGATCGAGGTCGAGGTCGACACCCTGCACCAGCTGCGCGAGGTCGTGGACGCGGGCGCCGACCTGATCCTGCTCGACAACTTCACCCCCGGTGAGTGCGAGGAGGCCGTGGCGATCGTCGGCGGCCGCGCGCTCCTGGAGGCCTCGGGCCGGCTCGCCCTGGACAACGCCCGCGCCTATGCGGAGACAGGCGTCGACTTCCTGGCCGTCGGGGCCCTCACCCACTCCTCGCCGATCCTGGACATCGGCCTGGACCTGCGCGAGGCGGAGTAGGGACCGGCCATGCTCCTGACCATCGACGTAGGCAACACGCACACGGTCCTCGGCCTGTTCGACGGGGACGACATCGTGGAGCACTGGCGCATCTCCACCGACGCCCGGCGCACGGCCGACGAGCTGGCCGTGCTCCTGCAGGGCCTGATGGGCATGCACCCGCTGCTCGGCGACGAACTGGGCGACGGCATCGACGGCATCGCGATCTGCGCGACCGTGCCGTCGGTCCTGCACGAGCTGCGCGAGGTGACCCGGCGCTACTACGGCGACGTACCGGCCGTGCTCGTCGAGCCGGGTGTCAAGACCGGGGTGCCGATCCTGACCGACAACCCCAAGGAGGTCGGCGCGGACCGCATCATCAACGCGGTCGCGGCCGTCGAGCTGTACGGGGGCCCGGCCGTCGTCGTGGACTTCGGCACGGCGACGACGTTCGACGCGGTGTCCGCGCGCGGGGAGTACATCGGCGGCGTCATCGCCCCCGGTATCGAGATCTCCGTGGACGCCCTCGGCGTCAAGGGCGCCCAGCTGCGCAAGATCGAGGTGGCCAGGCCGCGCAGCGTGATCGGCAAGAACACGGTCGAGGCGATGCAGGCCGGCATCGTCTACGGGTTCGCCGGGCAGGTCGACGGCGTCGTGAGCCGCATGGCCCGCGAACTGTCCGACGACCCGGACGACGTCACCGTGATCGCGACCGGCGGGCTCGCCCCGATGGTGCTCGGCGAGTCCTCCGTGATCGACGAGCACGAGCCCTGGCTGACCCTGATCGGCCTGCGGCTGGTCTACGAGCGGAACGTGTCCCGCATGTGACGCGCCCGCCCGGCACGCGCGCGGGTGCCGCTCCAGCACACAGGCCCGCGCGCGCGTGCGGCACGTCCGGTGCGCTGTGCGCGTGCAGCCCGCCCCACGCACCACACGCCACGCACGCCACGTACGCGCCTTATGTCGAATTTGTCTGATTAGCGCGTATGGTCGGGCTATGCCCACGCCATACGGAACCCGCGGCGGCATGGCGTTCGGCGCGGAGGAGCTGCGTGTGCTCCGCCGCGCCCTCGCCGTCGCCCTTCATCTCCGTCCCGCCCGCGCCGAGGACGTGCAGGACTGTCTCCGCCTCGCCGAGTCGCTCGACGAGGCGATGCGCGAGGGCGCCCGGCTGCGCGCGTTCCTGGTGGCCGACCTGGCCCGCTACCGCGACGCGCTGCCCGGCACGGCCGTCGGCTACCTTGCGCTCCTGGAGGAGGCCCTGGGCGCCGGGTACCGGCCCGGCTGCGACGACCTCGCCGCCCTGCGCGCCCTGCGCGGCAACCCGGCCGCCGCCGCCCTCCTGCACCGCTGCGGGCCCAGGGCCGCCGCCCCCGCGGTGCCCACCGCGCCCGTGCCCGCCTCCCGCGGCCCGCGCGAACCGCTCGGCCTGTACGACACGCCCGGTGCGCGCCACCCCTTCGGCGCCGCCCGCGCCCTCGTCACCGTGCCGGGCGCCCGTGCGAGACAGGGCGGCGGCCCCGGCAAGGTCCCCGCGAAGCGGCCGGCGCCCAAGCCGGGCGAGCGTCCCGCCCCCGCGCGGCCCGCGCCCGCCCCGCCCGGTCCGGCGCCCGCCCCCGGCGGCGGGAAGCCCGTGCGCCGTCCCGTCCCCACGCCGGGCGAGGTCTTCCCGCGGCGCAAGCCGGCCCCGCCCTCCCCGGGCCCCGAGCAGCGGCTGGCCGCGCGGCTCGCCGCGGTGTAGCGGTCCGGACCACCCCGCCCCTGTTTGTCCCACGCCCCTGGCTACTCTGGATCCATGGACTACGTCTCCGCACTCGTTCCGCCGATCGTGATGGCCGCCTTCTTCATCGGTCTGGTCAGGGTGATCGTGAAGACCCAGGGCGGGGCCGCCAAGGCCAAGGAGGACGCGGCCGTCGACGCCGCCCTGGTGTCCGCCCGCGGCGGCCAGGCCCCGGCCTCCACCGCCGGCAACGCCACCACCGACGCCTGACACGGCGTACGGCCCGCAGCACCGACGCCCCCGTCACGCTGCGCGCCGTACGCCCTTTTTGTTCGCATTTGCGGCGTGAGCGCACGTTCGGCACGCCATTGCCCTCATCTCCCACTATGGTCTGAGGTGTGCCTCGCCCCTTGGGAGAACTCGAAGACGCGGTCATGACGCGGGTATGGAAGTGGAACCGCCCGGTGACCGTTCGAGAAGTCCTGGAAGACCTCCAACAGGAACGGTCCATCGCGTACACCACGGTGATGACCGTTTTGGACAATCTCCATCAGAAGGGCTGGGTGCGGCGGGAAGCGGAAGGCCGGGCCTATCGATATGAGGCGGTCTCCACCCGGGCCGCCTACGCGGCCGCACTGATGAACGACGCCTGGTCCCAGAGCGACAACGCCGCGGCCGCTCTCGTCGCCTTCTTCGGCATGATGAGCGAGGAACAGCGGCGCGCGCTGCGGGATGCCGTACGGATCGTCGAAGGCACTCCCGAGGGCGGGACCTCGGTCCTCGGCGCACAAGGCGGCCCGGTGCGAGGAACAGAAGCGGCGGAAGGAACGGCGGCGGGCCTGGGCGAAGTGCCGGATACCGCGGAAGCCGCCGAAGGGATCTCCGCCGAAGGTCCTGCCACCGAATCCGGCGACCGGAACCCCGGCTCGGCGCCGGACAGCGCCGGGCGATAGCGTCCGCTCATGCCCGCAGAGCGCCCCGTAGAGCAACCGGCAGAGCATCCCGAAGTCTCCGCAAAAGCCATCACTGTCCGGCGGGCCCGGACCAGCGATGTGCCGGCCGTGCGCCGGCTGCTGGACGCCTACGCCCGCGAGCGCATCCTGCTCGACAAAGCGACGGTGACGCTTTACGAGGACATCCAGGAGTTCTGGATCGCCGAACGGGACGACAACGCCGAGGTCGTCGGCTGCGGCGCACTGCACGTGATGTGGGAAGACCTGGCGGAAGTGCGCACGCTCGCGGTGAAGCCGGGCCTCAAGGGTGCCGGTGTCGGTCACCAGGTGCTGGAGAAGTTGCTGCAGACCGCGCGCTGGCTCGGCGTTCGCCGTGTTTTCTGTCTGACCTTCGAAGTCGACTTCTTCGAGAAGCACGGCTTCGTGGAGATCGGCGAGACACCCGTCGACACGGATGTCTACGCGGAGCTGATGCGTTCCTATGACGAGGGCGTGGCGGAGTTCCTCGGGCTCGAACGGGTGAAACCGAACACCTTGGGCAACAGCCGGATGCTTCTGCATCTGTGATCCACAGGGACGCCCGAAGAGACGTCCGGCGCCGCGTGAGGAAGCCGCATTCCGTCGGACCGGTCATGCCCGCGTTCCCTATGTCCGAAACGCGCATGTTTCCGGGCGGTGATGAGGGTCCGGTCTCTCCCAGGGGTTTGTGTTTTTCCCGCAAAAGCGGTTTGCTTTCCGACGTACTGCAGTACTGCATATAACAGGGGACGGCGAAACGGCGGATGCCGACCAACCCCGGCCCTGACGTTATCGATGAAAGGAAATCCGGTGGCACAGAAGGTTCAGGTCCTTCTTGTCGACGACCTCGACGGTGGCGAGGCGGACGAGACCGTGACGTTCGCACTGGACGGCAAGACATACGAGATCGATCTCACCACCGCCAATGCGGACAAGCTCCGCGGCCTTCTCGAGCCGTACGTCAAGAGCGGCCGGCGTACCGGGGGCCGTGCTTCGGGCGGCCGCGGAAAGGCGCGCGCGGCGGCGTCCGGCGGCGGTCAGGACACCGCGCAGATCCGCGCCTGGGCGAAGGAGAACGGTTACGAGGTCAACGACCGCGGCCGTGTCCCCGCGACCATCCGCGAGGCCTACGAGAAGGCCAACGGCTGACCGAGGCCGGCGAGAGGCTTTTCACGGCCCGAAGGCACGGGGGAGCGCCGGCGGCAGGCCGCACGCGTGCCGCAGCCGGATCCGGTGGCAGTGCGTCGCCACCGTGTTCACCAGTCGTACGAGACCGGGGCCACCCCCGCCGCCCCCCGGCGCCGGCACGGCCGGCATGGCCGGCAGCGAGGTCTCGACCTCGCGCCCGGGCTCGGGGGGCCGCAGCCACTCGGCGGCCCCCTGCGGACCAGGCCGTTCCTCCCGCGCGTGCGCCCGCGATCCGGCGCCGGGCGGTGGTGGAGCGTCCATCTGCGTCCCCGCGCCGAGGCCCACCAGGTCCAGGTCCAGCGCGTCCCACTCCAGCCACCGCAGCAGCTCCGGCAGCTCCTCCGCGCTGCCCGCGGCCACCAGCAGCCGCATCCGGTCCGCCTGTACGGCCACCGGGGACGCCGGCCCCCCCGGACGGAGCCCCGGATGGCGCAGTGCCGCGCGCCCCGCTTCCAGGGGGACGTCCAGGACGTCGAAGCGGCGGCCCACGACAAGTCGTACCGGTGCCCCGGGCACCGTCGCCCACCCCAGTTCGTTCTCGTACCAGTGCCGCACCCGGTCGCCGGGGTCCAGCGGCCGACGGGGAGGCGGGACCGGGAGAGGGATCGTGGGAAGGCTGCCGACCATGCCAGTGCAACCGCCGGAAAGACCCGGAGGTTACGCTGGGTCGCCACGCGTGAGCGCACCGTGCCGGAATCGGGGGCGCGCGGAGGCGGTGAAGGGCGCAAGGTTGTTCGCCCATAGCGGAGGGAACCGGTGCGCGCCGCATGGAGTGTCAGTTCCCACGGGTAAGACATGCCTAGTGGGAGGGGGCGACACGCAAGGCCACACCCGGGCAGGGGAGTCTCACGTTCGCCATCGGCGTACTGGCGACTGGGGTAACTGCCTGGCCTGCGGGAACATCGTCTCGCACCATCGGGTTGGAGCAGATGTCGGCGTTCGGGGTCAGGAGGCCATCGACGGTGTCGGCAGTTGGAATGAGCGGTCCCCGCTTGCGGGACTAAGCTGCGGAAGGACAGGGAGGGGAAGTTCCCCCCACTGCCTGACCGCTCTGAGGAGCGATTAACGATGTTCGAGAGGTTCACCGACCGCGCGCGGCGGGTTGTCGTCCTGGCTCAGGAAGAAGCCCGGATGCTCAACCACAACTACATCGGCACCGAGCACATCCTCCTGGGCCTGATCCACGAGGGTGAGGGTGTCGCCGCCAAGGCCCTTGAGAGCCTCGGGATTTCGCTCGAGGCGGTCCGCCAGCAGGTGGAGGAGATCATCGGCCAGGGCCAGCAGGCCCCGTCCGGCCACATTCCCTTCACCCCCCGTGCCAAGAAGGTCCTGGAGCTGTCGCTCCGCGAGGCCCTTCAGCTGGGCCACAACTACATCGGCACGGAGCACATCCTGCTCGGCCTGATCCGTGAGGGCGAGGGCGTCGCCGCCCAGGTCCTGGTCAAGCTGGGCGCAGACCTCAACCGGGTGCGGCAGCAGGTGATCCAGCTGCTCTCCGGTTACCAGGGCAAGGAGACCGCCACCGCCGGCGGCCCTGCCGAGGGCACCCCCTCGACGTCCCTGGTCCTCGACCAGTTCGGCCGGAACCTCACCCAGGCCGCCCGTGAGTCCAAGCTCGACCCGGTCATCGGGCGCGAGAAGGAGATCGAGCGGGTCATGCAGGTGCTGTCCCGCCGTACCAAGAACAACCCGGTGCTGATCGGTGAGCCCGGCGTCGGCAAGACCGCCGTCGTCGAGGGCCTCGCCCAGGCCATCGTCAAGGGCGAGGTGCCCGAGACCCTCAAGGACAAGCACCTCTACACCCTGGACCTCGGCGCCCTGGTCGCCGGCTCCCGCTACCGCGGTGACTTCGAGGAGCGCCTGAAGAAGGTGCTCAAGGAGATCCGCACCCGCGGGGACATCATCCTGTTCATCGACGAGCTGCACACGCTGGTCGGTGCGGGTGCCGCCGAGGGTGCCATCGACGCGGCCTCCATCCTGAAGCCGATGCTGGCCCGCGGTGAGCTGCAGACCATCGGTGCCACCACCCTGGACGAGTACCGCAAGCACCTGGAGAAGGACGCGGCCCTGGAGCGCCGCTTCCAGCCCATCCAGGTCGCCGAGCCGTCCCTGCCGCACACCATCGAGATCCTCAAGGGCCTGCGCGACCGGTACGAGGCGCACCACCGCGTCTCGATCACCGACGAGGCCCTGGTCCAGGCGGCCACCCTGGCCGACCGCTACATCTCGGACCGCTTCCTGCCGGACAAGGCGATCGACCTGATCGACGAGGCCGGCTCGCGGATGCGCATCCGCCGGATGACCGCGCCGCCGGACCTGCGCGAGTTCGACGAGAAGATCGCCGCCGTCCGCCGGGACAAGGAGTCCGCGATCGACTCGCAGGACTTCGAGAAGGCCGCCTCCCTGCGCGACAAGGAGAAGCAGCTCCTGGCCGCCAAGGCCAAGCGGGAGAAGGAGTGGAAGGCCGGCGACATGGACGTCGTCGCGGAGGTCGACGGCGAGCTGATCGCCGAGGTCCTCGCCACGGCCACCGGCATCCCGGTCTTCAAGCTGACCGAGGAGGAGTCCAGCCGTCTGCTCCGCATGGAGGACGAGCTGCACAAGCGGGTCATCGGCCAGGTCGACGCCGTCAAGGCGCTGTCCAAGGCGATCCGCCGTACGCGTGCCGGGCTCAAGGACCCGAAGCGTCCGGGCGGCTCGTTCATCTTCGCCGGTCCGTCCGGTGTCGGTAAGACCGAGCTGTCCAAGGCGCTCGCCGAGTTCCTCTTCGGTGACGAGGACGCGCTGATCTCCCTCGACATGTCGGAGTTCAGCGAGAAGCACACGGTCTCGCGCCTCTTCGGTTCGCCCCCCGGCTACGTGGGCTACGAGGAGGGCGGCCAGCTGACGGAGAAGGTCCGCCGCAAGCCGTTCTCGGTCGTCCTGTTCGACGAGGTCGAGAAGGCGCACCCGGACATCTTCAACTCGCTGCTGCAGATCCTGGAGGACGGTCGCCTGACCGACTCCCAGGGCCGGGTCGTGGACTTCAAGAACACGGTCATCATCATGACGACCAACCTCGGCACCCGGGACATCTCCAAGGGCTTCAACCTGGGCTTCGCGGCCTCGGGCGACACGAAGACCAACTACGAGCGCATGAAGAACAAGGTCTCGGACGAGCTGAAGCAGCACTTCCGGCCCGAGTTCCTCAACCGCGTCGACGACGTGGTCGTCTTCCCGCAGCTCACGCAGGACGACATCCTGCGGATCGTCGACCTGATGATCGGCAAGGTGGACGAGCGCCTCAAGGACCGGGACATGGGCATCGAGCTGTCCCAGTCCGCCAAGGAGCTGCTGTCCAAGAAGGGCTACGACCCCGTTCTGGGCGCCCGGCCGCTGCGCCGGACGATCCAGCGCGAGATCGAGGACTCGCTCTCGGAGAAGATCCTCTTCGGCGAGCTGCGCCCCGGTCACATCGTGGTCGTGGACACCGAGGGCGAGGGCGACGAGAAGACCTTCACCTTCCGGGGTGAGGAGAAGTCGGCGCTGCCCGACGTCCCGCCGATCGAGCAGGCGGCCGGCGGAGCCGGACCGAACCTGAGCAAGGACGCGTAGCCCTCCGGGAGGCGACGCACCGAGAGGGGCTGTCCCGGGACCGAGAGGTC
>NZ_JBHJUW010000140.1:0-23060 GCF_042268205.1 Streptomyces sp. NPDC056160 | reverse complement strand
CTCCAGCCCGCGCTCGCCATAAGGGAGATCACGGGGCCGGGTGGTGGCGGAGCCTTTCACCCGGGACGAGAAGACCCCGCAGGCCGGGCAGGCCCGCGCCGAGGCATCGGCCGTGGCCAGATGAACCCGGCGCCCACCGTCCTCGCACAGCTCGACCCGCATGACGGACACCCCGTCGAGGTCCAGCAGCAACGTCGTATCGTTGACCAAGCCCGTGGCTCCCCAGTGATCCTTCTGCGTAGAGAACAGAAATGATCACCCAGGACCACGGGCGTCCTACATCCAGGGCCGACAACCACCCCACCCGTCACAGACCGTGACGGGCAGTCAGCGGCCACCGACCTTGCACCGCTCAACTTCGAAGACCCGCTATGACGGACCGGGTCATGGCCCTCGCGCTGCCGAGGTAGGCGGCGGGGTCGCAGAGCTGTCGTATCCGCTGTTCACCGAGGCTCGCGACGATGTCCCGGTTCTCGGACAGCGCATCGGCGAGGGGGCCGAGTTCTCCGCGGCCCGGGCACATACCGCGTAGACGAGGTGATGGGCGCGCTGCCGGCCGAGCCGAGGCGCGAGGGCCATCATGACGGCCTCGGCCAGGATGAGTCCTCCCGTCAGGTCGACGTTCGAGCGCATGCGCCTGGTGTCGACCCGCAGGCCGGATATAGCGTGCACGGCCTGATCGAGAGAAGAGGACAGGAGGAGGAACGCCTCGGGGACGACGGCCCATTCGATGTGCCAGGGCCCCGTGGCGCGCTCGAAGTCCTGTAGGGCCGCGTCCAGCATGGCCGAGGACTTGTCACGCAGAAGCCTGGCAGCAGCGATCATGAGTTCGCTGGAGATGGGGTTGCGTTTCTGAGGCATGGTGGAACTGGCGCCCCGCCCGGTGGTGTAGGGCTCCGCTGCCTCTGCGATCTCGGTCGAGCACATGAGGGCGATGTCTGTGCCGATCTTGCCGACGGACGCGCCGATAGCAGCCAGGAGCCCGACGATCGAGGTGAGGCCGTCGCGTGCGACGTGCCAGGTGATCTCCGGGTTCCGCAGGCCCAGTTCCGTGGCGAGTTCGGCGCGTACGCGCAGGGCCTCGGGGCCGGGCCCGAGGGAGGCCAGGGTGCCGGCGGCGCCGCCGAACTGCACCATGAGGTCACGTCGGCGTACCTCGGCAAGGCGTTCGGCGTGCCGGTCCAGCGCCGAGAGCCAGACCGCGGCACGGTAGCCGAAGGTGATGGGCAGGGCGTGCTGGAGGTGGGTCCGTCCGGCGGTGACGGTGTCGATGTGTGCGGCGGCCAGTCGGCGCAGCCGCTCGCGGAGTTCGTCGAGTGCCGCGCTGATCAGGGACAGTCCGTGGGCACACTGAACCATGGTCGCCGTGTCCATGATGTCCTGGGTCGTGGCGCCCCAGTGCAGGTATCCGCCGTCGGCGCCGCACTGCTCGGAGAGTTGGGTGACGAGTGGAAGGATCGGGTATCCGACGTTGCCGGTCTCGCGGCGCAGTCGTTCACGGTCGAGCCGCCGCGGGTCGCAGGCCGCGGCGATGGCGTCGGCGGCACTTGGCGGGATGATCCCGACGCGGGCCTGAGCCTGCGCCAGAGCCACCTCGACGCGGGTCACCGTCTCCAGGTATGTGTCATCGCTGAAGACGGTGCGCATCCGGGGTGTTCCGAACATGTCCCGGAACAGCGCGGAGTCGAAGACGGTACTGCTCATCGGCTGTGCTCCGGCGGTGTCCGGTCCCCGATGACGCTGTTCGCCCGCGTGGCGGGCGTCATGTCGATGGCGAGGTACTTCTGCTCCAGGTACTCGTCGATGCCGGTGTTGCCGCCTTCCCGGCCGATGCCGGACTGCTTCATGCCGCCGAAGGGTGCGCTGGGATCTGAGACGTAGCCACGGTTGAGGCCGACCATGCCGGTCTCCAGCCGCTCGCTCATGCGCAGGGCCCGGTGCACGTCCTGCGTGTAGAGGTAGCCGACGAGGCCGAACTCGGTGTCGTTGGCCGCGCGGAGCGCTTCGTCGTCCGTGGTGAAAGTCTGAATCGCCGCGACGGGGCCGAAGATCTCCTCGCGGGTGATCCGAGCGCCGGCGGGGATGCCGGTGAGCACGGTGGGGGGATAGAAGTGGCCGGGGCCGTCCGGCAGCACCGCTCCCGTCCGGACGCGGGCGCCGGCGGCGATCGTCTCGTCGACCAGGTCGGCGACACGGCGGCGCTGGCGTTCGTCGATCAGCGGTCCAAGGTCGGTGGCCGGGTCGGTGCCCGGACCGAGGGTGAGCGTCTCCATGCGTGCGGTCAGCCTTCGGGTGAACTCCTCGGCGACCCCGGCGTGGACATGGAAACGGTTGGCGGCGATGCACGCCTGTCCGATGTTGCGCAGCTTGGCGGTCATCGCGCCGTCGACCGCGGCGTCGAGGTCGGCGTCCTCGCACACGAGGAACGGTGCGTTGCCGCCCAGTTCCATCGAGGTGCGCAGCACGGTGCCGGCGGCCTGCGCGAGCAGGAGGCGGCCGACGGGGGTGGATCCGGTGAAGGACAGCTTGCGCAGTCTGCCGTCGCGGAGGAAGGGTTCGGTGACCTCGGCGGCCCGGGTGGTGGGGACGACGTTGAGCACCCCGTCGGGCAGGCCGGCCTCGGCGAGCAGGCCGGCGAGCGCGGCCGTCGTGAGCGGCGTCTGCGGGGCGGGCTTGACGACCATGGTGCAGCCTGCCGCCACGGCCGGTCCGATCTTGCGGGCCGGCATCGCCAGCGGCGCGTTCCACGGGGTGATCAGCAGACAGGGACCCACCGGCCGGCGGGTGACCAGGACGCGTGCGGTGCCGTCCTCGCTGACCTTCCAGGTGCCGTCGATCCGCACCGCCTCCTCACCGAACCAGCGCAGGTAGTCGGCGCCGTAGCGGACCTCCGCCCGGGACTCGGCCAGCGACTTGCCCATCTCCGCGGTGATCAGCAGCGCGAATTCCTCGACGCGCTACAGCAGCAGATCGTGGGCGCGGCGCAGGATCTCGGCCCGGCGGCGGGGAGGAACCGCCGCCCAGTCGGCCTGGGCCGCGTGTGCGGCGTCGAGGGCGGCCAACCCGTCATCCGGCGTGGCATCGGCCACCTCGCACAGTGTCCGGCCCGTGGCAGGGTCGTACACCGCGAACGTGGCGTCATTCTTCGCGGGCCGCCACCGGCCGGCGATGAGCAGCCCCTTTTCCACACGTGCGATGACGTCGTCCGGCGTGATTGTCTTCATGAAACTCTTCCTTCTGGGGTGCGCCGCATGGCTGGCCGACCGGTGGCGCACGGAGGGCGGACCCTCGTACGGGAGGACGGGCCCGCCCTTCGTGCGCCGGTGGTCGGTCAGCGCAGTGCGGCGATCATGTCTTCGGCGAGCCTGGTGCTGGAGGCGGGGTTCTGGCCGGTGAAGAGGTTGCCGTCGATGATGTTGTGCTGCTGGTACGCCGCCCCTTCGACGTGGACACCACCCCGTTCCCGCAGGCGGGAGGCGAGCAGCCACGGAGCGCCCTCGGCCGTGCCGAACATCTGCTCCTCCTCGTCGGTGAACGCCGTCATCCTGCGGCCGGCGAAGAGCCAGTTGCCGTCCTCGTCCTCGGCGCTCAGCAGCGCGGCCGGCCCGTGGCAGACGGCGCCGATGGGCATTCCGCCCTTGTCCGCCTCGGCCAGCAGACGGCCCAGGTCGGCGTCCTGGAAGAGGTCGACGACCGGGCCGTGGCCGCCGGGCAGCACGACCGCCACGTAATCGTCGATGTCGATCTCGTCGAGCTTCAGCAGCGGACCGAACTCCTGCAGCGCCTTCTGGGCGTGTGCCACGTAGTGACCGCAGTCCTCTCCCGCGAGCGCCGGGTCGGCACTGTGCTCGTCCAGGGGCTGCAGCACTCCGCCCGGGGAAGCGAAGTCGACGCTGTAACCGGCCTTCACGAACTTCTCGTGCGGAGCGGCCAGTTCCTCCGCCCAGTAACCCGTCGGGTACTTCGATCCGTCGGTGCGCTCCCAGACGTCGGCAGCCGACATGACGATGAGAACCTTACCCTTACTCATGAACGATTTCCTTTTCCGTGCGGGGACATTCGGAGCAAGCGACGACTTGCTCCGGAAAACAATTGGCCAGGCATTACGTGATTGCGGCAGAGGACGGAAGTTCGTCCTGTGCCACTCGCCCGGAGGACGTACATTCAGCATGGCCCGCCGCCTTCACCCCGCGGGCGCCCATAGCAGGCCCTGTGCGACAGCGGACCCGGCAGACTAGGACTGAGAGAGCCACGCGGGAATCACCCATGTCCGCGATACTGCTTGGCATGGGCAACAACAACCGTGAGCTGGGAAACTTCCTGCGGAAGGCGCGCAGTCAAGTGGATCCCGAGCAGGCCGGTCTGCCGCCGGACAGCCGTGCGCGGCGTGTTCCGGGCCTGCGCCGGGAAGAGGTCGCCCGCCTGGCCGGCGTATCGACCGACTACTACGCCCGGCTCGAGCAAGGACGCCCGATCTCCCCCTCACCCGGTGTCGTGGACGCGCTCTGCCGCGCCCTGGGCCTGGACGACGCGGGGCGCACCTACCTTCACACCCTCGTCGGAGTGACGGCCGCACCGTCACGGCGTCACAGCCGGAGCGTCCAAAGGCTCCGCCCCGGTCTCCACCAGCTCGTCGACGCGCTCAACGGCGAACCGGTGCTCATTCTCGGCCGCCGCGGCGACGTCCTGGGGGCGAATCGTATGGCCAAGGCACTGTTCACCGACTTCGACCGGTTCCCCGTCCGGCACCGCAACTACGCGCGCTGGATGTTCCTCAGCGAGGAACCGCAATCCTTGTTCGTCGACTGGGAGGACCAAGCACGGGCGGCGGTGGAAAGCCTGCGTCTGGAAGTGGGACGGGACCCGGACGACCAGGTGACGAACGATCTCGTCGCGGAGCTGCGTGGAAAGAGCGCCGAATTCGATCGCTGGTGGGAAAAGCATCGGGTCCACCAGCGCACCCACGGCTCCAAACGCCTCCACCACAGCCTGGTCGGTGAGCTGACAGTGGAATACGAGACGCTGATTCCGCCGGGAGACCCCGACACAACCCTCTTCGTCTACACCGCGGAACCCGGCTCGTCGTCCAGACAGGCCCTCGACCTCCTGGCCATGTGGACCCTCACCGGCGCCGGAACACCCCAGCCCGGCTCAGCACAAGAACACGGCTGACACAGACGATTCGCACCTGGCCGCCTCGTCTTTCCGGGCATCTGCGGAACCCGGAATGCCGACCCAGGCGCCCGCCCACCAGCCGGGCTGCCGGCGATGAGCGAGGAGTTCACCGAAGCGCCCGGCGCGGGGGCCGGGAACGGGGACGGCGGCCGGGGCGGGACTCCTTCTCACCCTGACCCGCCGGGCCCGCGCGTCCGCGTCAGGGCTCACCACACCCCACCACACCCATTACGGGACCGAACTCCGGAAAGGGAACACTCTGATGATTCACCACTGCATCCGGTTCACCACCAGGCCCGGCACGACGCCGGCACAGCTCGAAGACGCCCTCGCCGGCCTGCGCAACCAGGGCGAGGTCATCCCCTCCGTACGCTCCTTCCTCGTCGGCCGCGACCACGGCGGCGCATACGAGTGGGGTGCCACCTTCCAGATAGCCGACCTGGAGGGCTACTGGGAGTACCTCATCCACCCCGCCCACCGCCGCACCGACGAGATCGGGCTGCCACTGGTCGACAAGTTCGTCTCCTACGACATCACTGACGACCTCGACCCCGAGACCGGCGAGAAGATCGCCGCCCTCCACCAGCGCCGCTACGACGCCGACCCCGGCCTCACCGAACTCGTCTCGAACCTCAACCAGTACGAAGGCAGCGCCGCCCCCGGACCCCACGCCGCCTGACACCCGTCATGACCGTCCGGCCTCAGGCGTCGCCCGGTGCGCGGCTCGGGTGCCCGGTGCAGGGCTGAGGGCAGAGCTGCTCGATCCGGTCGCCTGCGTCCACGGCGGCCCGTGCCGGGCGGCGCGGCGGGCAGGGAATTCCCGGTCTGCACAGCCGAGGCGGCGACTGGAACCGGTGAGAGCCGCCGATCCTGATCCAGACCTTCAGGTCGCCGCCCCGTCGTCGAGCGGGACGTCCAGTCGGGCGGCCACGGCGGTCAGGGCCGCTCCCAGGGGAAGCGCGACCCGGGTGCGGGCGTGCCGGTCGCCTCGGGTCGGGTCTCGGTTGACGATCAGCACAGGCGTGCCGGCCTGCGCCGCCTGGCGTACGAACCGCAGCCCGGACATCACCGTCAGCGAGGACCCCAGGACCAGCAGCGAGGTCGCCGCACGGACGAGTTCACGGCAGTGCTCGACCCGCGTCGGCGGCACGGCCTCGCCGAAGAAGACCACGTCCGGTTTGAGGACGCCCCCGCAGTCCAGGCAGGGCAGGACGCGGAAGTCCCCGACCTGCTCATCGGTGAGGTCCGCGTCACCGTCCGGGTTGATCCCCGCGGCCACCGGCTCGAAGCCCGCGTTGGCCTCCTCCAGCCGTTCGGCGAGTTCACGGCGTGGGCTGAGGGCGCCGCAGGCGAGGCAGCGCACCCGGTCCAGGCTCCCGTGGAGTTCCACGACGCCCTCACTGCCGGCGGCCTGGTGCAGGCCGTCGACGTTCTGGGTGATCACGCCCGAGAGCAGTCCGTGCCGCGCGAGCGCCGCCACAGCCCGGTGCCCGGCGTTGGGGCGGGCCCGGCCGAAGGCGCGCCAGCCGAGGTGGCTGCGCGCCCAGTACCGGCGCCGGGCCTGGGCCCCGGCGATGAAGTCCTGGTACGTCATCGGAGTGTGCCGGCTCAGGCTCCCGCCCTCCCCCCGGTAGTCGGGGATGCCCGACTCGGTGGAGATGCCTGCCCCGCTGAGCACCAGCACACCACCGGCGCCCAGCGCGTCGGCGACCGGCTGGAGATCCGTGGTGCCCGGCGGCAGGTCCTCGTCAGGGGTCCAGCTCAGGGTGGGGCGCATGCGCATGCCGCCAGGGTACGGCGCGGACGGTGTCCGAAGGTCATCGGCAGCAGGCCGAGGAGGGCCTCGATCAACGAGGACGGCAACGGCTGCCCCTCGATCAACGAGGACGGCAACGGCTGCCCCTCGATCAACGAGGACGGCAACGGCTGCCCCTCGATCACTGCCGCGGTGGCCTACCTCGCGCCGGGCGCGTCCAGATCAGATCCAGAAGGGCGCCGGCGGAACCTCGTCCGCAGTGGACGCGGTGAGTCCCGTACCGGAGGAGCGGCCGCTGAGCCAGGCGAGGAGGTCGGCCTGCCGTCCACCGACCGTGGGACCGCTGCCCGATCCCAGAGTACGGACGAGGCCGCTGTCGGTCGCCTCCAGGTGCAGCGGCGGGGTGTCCTGTCGCCGGGTGGGTGCGTCGGCGATGTCCTCGATGATCCACCGGGCGGTGTCGGCCGGTATGTCCGAGAAGCTGTATTCGGCATCCAGTCGGCGTGGTGGACCTCCAGTTCGCGCAGCCGGGTGGAAATCAGCGTCGCGGGCGTGCGCGGTTCGCCGGTGCGCATCCGGACCTCGTAGTGCCAGGCCGCCGGGGGCAGGGCGCGTACCGCCGCCTCGAAGCGGGCGGCACTGTCGCGGACGTCGGCGACCAGATCGGCGACCGGCCGCCCGGCCCCTGCCTCGATCTCCGCGGCGCGGGCGTCCATGCTCGCGTACTGGGGTGTCTCCACGCCGGTACGCGCCCAGCTGAGCAGCCTGGAGAGGCTGTCCGCGGCGCGCGCGACATGGGTGACGACATGCCCGCGGGTCCACGGCGGTACCAGCGTGCCGCCGGCGGCCTGGGCGTCAGTGAGGGCGGCGACGGTGGCGACGAACCGGTCCGTGGACGCGGCGACAGGGCGAGGGCCCCCGGGCCCCCTGGGTCCTGCATGACACCTCCTTCGCACCGGTCGACGTCGTCCTGATGGACCTGCGCGTGCCGGTGATGGACGGTACCGAGGCCACCCGCCGGCTGAGCGGGGAGCACGCGGGAACGGCCGTGGTCGTGCTGACCACCTTTGCCGACGACGGCTCGGTCCTGGCCGCCCTGAGCGCCGGCGCCCGCGGCTATCTCCTTCGCGTACTCCGGGAGCTCGCCGAGCGTCTTCGCGCTGCAGAGACAGACGCACCGCTCACAGCCGATCGGTCACCGGGCACCGAGGATGTCGGCCAGGTCCACGAAGCCGGTCTCATCCCGGCCGGAGTCCAGGTACGCGTCGACGGCCGGGGCCGAGGCAAGGCGGACCTGCCGGGTACGGACGACGTCGTGCACAGGCGTGAGGCTGTAGCTGTGGCGGGAGTCCTCCAGAGCCTTCGCCCAGTCCCGCTCGAATGCCGACACCCACGTGTCGGCGCGGCGGTCGGCGCGCAGCTGGGCCAGCGGCTGGGCGGCGGCCGGAGCCGGCGGGGCGGGGGCTTCCTCGGGCTGCGCGCTCATCGGCACCTCCTGGCGGGTCGTATCCCGACCGTACGCGCGGTGCGGGACGGTGGGGACGGACATGCGGTGATCCCTTTCCTTGCTGCCTGAGCCGAAACGGTCGTCTCACCGGCTGTAGCGCCCTGCAGATCGGCAGCCCCGGTAGCGGCACGCATAACGCCGTCTACCACTCGGCCCGGTGCGGCTTGTCGAGTTTCGCCATTCGGGCTGCGGGCAGCACGCTCCGCCGCGAGGAGATAACTGGCAACCACCAATTCATGAAAATACGCCTCGGCTCGGCGAACAGAGGTTCCCCTGGAGTGGGACAGCCCTGATGAGGCTGATGGGCTCTCAGGTTGCGAGATGACGCAGGTCGAGTGCGTGTTCGGGTCGTGGCCGATGGTGGTCGATGCCGACGGTGAGGTTCGTCCGGACGGCGTGGTGACCGCGCCCAGCAGCCGTCGGTCAGGGGAGTGCGGTGGCAGTGTGGCCACCTGTGACGCGAAGAAGGTCCAGTTTGCCCGCGTCGCTGCTCCCGGTCGCGGCCGTGTAGGTGACCATGCGCAGGTCTGCGCCGGGGACGATGAGGACGTCGCAGTCGAGCAGGATGTCGCCGATCTCCGGGTGCCGGATCGTCTTGCGGTCCGTCGTGTGCTGGGCGGGGGCCGTTGGCGTGGCCCAGTGATGGGCGAAGGCCTCGGATGCTTCCCGCAGTTCCTGCACGAGGTGATCGAGCTGGGCGTCCTTGGGGTAGCGGGAGGCGGCGTCCTTGAGGTCGGCGACGATCGACTCCGCGAAGGCGTCCTGTCCGCGCTCGGACTGGACGGGACGCATCGAGGCATGCGCGGCGCCGTTGCCGAAGAGCGCACGGGCGAGATTGCGTTCGGCGGCCGGGAGGATGGCGGGGTCGCCGTGCAGGGCGCTCCACATGGTGTTCCACCACACCAGGGTCCAGTCGGCGGTGAACACCCCGATCGGTACGTCGCCCAGGCGCGCGGCGAGCCGTTGGATGCCCGGGGGCACATGGGTGCTGACCGTCCCGTCCCGGGGCGGCAGGAGGCCGGCGCTTCGGTACACCTGGTCGCGCTCGGCGCGGGAGAGCTGAAGGGCCCGGGCCAGGGCGCCGACGACCTGGGCCGAGGGGTTCTTCGCGCGCCCTTGTTCCAGGCGCAGGACGTAGTCGACGGAGAGCCCGGCCAGCTGCGCGAGCTCCTCTCGGCGCAGTCCCGGCGCTCGACGGCCGTCCGTCATCGTGAAACCGGCGTCGGCCGGCGACAGCCGGTCGCGCCAGGCGCGCAGGAGTACCGCGAAACCGGAGCGGGAGGAAGCCATGGGTCCATTGTCGCCGCGCGGCGCCGGATGAGCCTGGGTACTGCCAGTCCTGGTGACGGGGACGGCACTGGTCGGCGGCGGTACCACCGGCGAACGTGGAGATGCGCCCCAGCCGGGCGCCATCGGCTGACCAGTTGAGGAGCCTTCCATGAAGCACACCATCGTGATGACGGGCGCAAGCCGCGGAATCGGCCGCGTCGCCGCGCAGCACATCCTGCGCCGGTCGCCGGACACGCACCTCCTGGTCGTGGCCCGCGGCTCTGGCGCGCAGCTCGCCGCAGAGCTCGGCGCGGGCGGGCACATGGTCTCGCACGTCACGGCGGACCTCGGTTCGCTGGCCGGTGTCCGCTCGGCGGCCGGCGAGATCCACGACCTGCTGGAACGCGGTGACCTGCCGCCGCTGCGCGGTTTCGTGGGCAACGCGGGCATGCAGTACACGAACGCGCTGACCGAGGGACCCGACGGGTTCGAGGCCACCTTCGCTGTCAACGTGCTCGCCAACCACCTGTTCGTCCGACTGCTCCAGGACCGCTTCACCGCTCCCGCCCGGATCGTGATCACCGCCAGCGACACCCACTTCGGTGACTTCAAGCACAACATGGGCATGGTGCCCGGCCCGGCCTGGAAGTCCCCGGACGTCCTCGCACGCACCGGCGCCTTCCCCCAGCCGGGCACCACAGCCGCCGGGCGTACCGCGTACTCGACGAGCAAACTGGCCACCATCTACCTGGTTCACGAGTACGCGCGCCGGCTGCCGGCCGGGATCGACGCCGTCGCCTACAACCCGGGGTTCGTCCCCGGCACCGGCCTCACCCGCAACGCCGGGCCCGTCTCCCGGTTCGCGATGCGCCGCATCATGCCGGTGATGACCCTCACCCCGTTCGCCACCAGCCGCAACGCTGCCGGCCGCTACCTCGCCGACGTCGTCCTGGGCACGACCAAGGCGCCGACCGGCTCCTACGTCGACCGCAGCCGTGCGGACCGCTCGTCGCGGGAGTCCTACGACCCGCAGCGCGAAGGTCAGCTCTGGGAGGCCGCCGAGCGATTCACCGCAGCGTACGCAGGGGGGAGGGAACCGTCCTCAGCCGATGTCTCGAGCGGTTCCACCCGATAGGTCGAGCCGGGACCGAACCGCAAGACCAACAAGAGCCGGCCGAAGACCGTCTACGCATCACCAGCCCGGCACTGAGCACATGTCCGTCCAGACAGGAGGCAGCTCTCCGTCCCGCTGCCTCGGGGGAGCCGCCGGAGTTGACGGAACTGCGGACGGACGCCGAGTCCTGCGTGATCACCGTGACGTCAGCGGACAGGCAGCGGCGGATCCGGCCGCCAGCGGCGTCTGGAAGAGCACGGCAGGCAAGATCCCCGCATTCAGCGGCACACCCGGGCCGTCTCCTACAGCTCGACGATCTACAGAAGCTTCAGCGTCAGGCACTCAGCCAGACGCATGGTGCAGGACTCCGTGGGCTCCCGCTGAGGGCGGGAGTTGGCGCCGGGTCAGCGTCTGCGGGGCCAGGTGCTGCCGATTCCCGCCACGTGCAGGGCAAGGGCGGTCAGGCCAAGGAGCATGACGTTGACTGACGAGAACGTCTGATTGGTGCTGATGTCGGCCGCGTTGATGAGGAACGCGATGAAGAACAGCACGGCCGCGACTATTCCGAGCATGACAAGCCCCTCTCCGTAGGAAGTGTAGTCCGTATGCCCGGGCACCGCCCGCGTAGACGCGGACGGCACCTCCGAAACCGCACACGCCCACCCGGCGCGAAGCTCGACGGCTCGTGCGGGATGGGGGTGACGGATCCTCAGGCGGAGGCGTGGCGAGTGTTCGCCGCCGTCCTGCGCGGGGCGGCGTGGTGCGCGGGCCGGCCCGTCGCGGGAACGGGCAACCGCCGCAGGGACAGACCCGCGGTGACAAGGAGGCCGGTGAAGACGGCCAGGAGGAGGGCGCACGCCCACATCTGCCGGCTCCCGGGAGTCTGCCAGCCCGTCCAGGCCAAGGACGCCGCCCACAGCAGGGCGCCCCCGGCGTAGAAGGAGCGGACGCGGTGCAACTGCCGCACGGCCCGCAGGAACTGGATACGTTCGGTCTTCGGTGCCATGCCGGGCCGTGTACCCCGAAGAACCGCAATGGTGCGGCCCGGCGTAGATCTCCCGGCCAATGCGCAGAAACAGTGTGCTGAAGGCCCGACGGTGCGGCGAGCGAGGGCTGGGCGAAACGGCCTGGATCTCGCCGTGCTCGCGGTCGATGATGCCGCCCAAGCGCCCCGTGTAGCGCCGTCCGGGTTGCGCCGGGCGGTTCGCAGGAGTCGTGGGGGAACTCATCCTGTGTGAATCTTTGGGGCAAACGGGATGACATGGTGGTGCATGAGCGAGAACCGTTCAACGCCGAGCCGCCGCGCACCGCGCTCGCCGGGCTGGCGGAGACGCCCGTCGATGCCTTCTACAGCCGCAATCACGGGCCGGTCCCCGACATCGATCCGGCGGTGTGGCGGCTGCGGGTGGACGGCCTGGTCGAAAAGGCCCTGGAGTTGTCGTCCGACGACCTGCGGGCGCGCTTCGACGAGGTGGAGGTGGTCGCGACCCTGCAGTGTGCGGGCAACCGGCGGGCCGGTCTGATCGAGGTGCGTGACGTTCCGGGTGAGACCGCGTGGGGGCCGGGTGCGACTGCGACGGCTCGCTGGAGCGGCGTACGGCTGGCGGATGTCCTGACCGAGGCGGGAGCGGCGCCGACGGCCGGGCATGTCGCCTTCGCCGCCCCGGACGTTTCCCGGCTGGCCGACCCGCCGCAGACCTACGGCGGGTCCATTCCGATCGTCAAGGCTCTGCGGCCGGAAGTGCTGTTGGCCTGGTCCATGAACGGCCGGGCGCTGCCCCGGGTGCACGGAGGGCCGTTGCGGGTGGTGGTGCCGGGCTGGATCGGCGCCCGGAGCGTCAAATGGCTCACCCGCATCACGGTGCGGGCCCAGCCGTCCGGGAACTACTTCCAGGCCACCGCCTACCGCATGCTGCCACCCGAAGCCGATCCGTCGAAGGCAGGGCCGGGCGAAGGTATCTCCCTGGGCCCCCTGGCACTCAACTGCGACATCCTCAGCCCAGACGACGGCGCACGCCTGTGCCCGGGACCGGCCAAGATCACCGGCTACGCCCTGGCCGGGGACGACCGCACCGTCGCGCGGGTCGATGTCTCACTCGACGCCGGCGGCTCCTGGATCCAAGCCGAAGTGGCGGAGGCGGCGGGGCCGTGGGCGTGGCAGCACTGGAGCGCCACGCTGGACCTTCCCGTGGGCGACGTGCAGATCATCGCGCGGGCGTGGGACTGCACCGGCGCGGCGATGCCGGAGTCGCCGGCGCACCTGTGGAATCCGAAGGGCTACGCGAACAACTCCTGGGCTCGGGTCCGTGTGCGATGCGCCTGACTGTCTCCTGGCTCCGGCGCGCCCCGGACAGGGCGAGACCGGCGCCGAGGACCACTGGCCGCGGGTACGGGCCGGGCGACGGCGTTTTTGGGCGAGGACATCGTCCATTGGCTGGTGAGCGAAGTGATACCCAGGGCCGACCGGAGGGTGCCGGGCGAGCGACCGGGCCGCCGCGGGTCCTGGAGCAGCCGAATCTCCTGGCGCCGGCGGTGCGGGGCGTCTGCCTTGCGGCGGAGCGTGGGTACCGCGCTGCTCTCCGTGGTGATCGTGGGCATGGGCGCCTCACCGGGACGCGAGGCGGCGCCTCGGCTCGCCGGTGCGGCCCTGGCCTCCCGCAGGTCCGACTGGGCCCGCATCGACACCGTGCACCGCATGCTGCTGGCCGCCTGCGGGGCCGGAGCGGGGATGGCGTGCGTGTCAACGTCCCCCTGGGTGAGGGGTACTGGGCCGACTTCTGTGGGACGGTGGCGCTGTGTGTCGCCGGCCGCCTCTCGCTGTGGTTCACCGAGGGCCGGCAGAGCGTTGAGCACTGATCCGGCCGGTCCCGTTCGTGAGGCGCGCCGATCGCGTCCGTCGCCGTCCGGCCGGATCTGTGGCGGCAGGTCGACCTCTTCCTTCGTCGTGGGGCCGCCATGCCCGCCCGCTCGGCCACTTCGGTGCACCAGGCGGTCGCCGGACGGGCGGGGTCGGCGGGGGCGTCACCCTGCGGGGTTCACCGGTTCCAGTCGAATGCTGAAATGGCGAAGGATCGGTGACTGCCCCACGACGCGGTATCCGTGTACCGAGCCGGGGTCCTTGGCTATGTCCGCCAGAGTCTGGGCGACATGATCGTAGTGGCTGCGGGTGTAGACCCGGCGCGGGAGTGCCAGCCTCACCAGCTCGTACGGTGCGCTCTTGACGGGGTTCCCCTGTTCGTCCTCCTCGCCGAGGTAGAGGGATCCCAGCTCTGCGGAGCGGATGCCTCCACGGAGGTAGAGCTCGCAGACCAGGGCAGTGCCGGGGTACTGGTGAGGAGGGATGTGGGGCAGCAGGCGCCCGGCGTTGAGATAGAGGGCGTGCAGGCCGGCGGGTTCGACGATGTCGACGCCCGCGGCACGGATGGCATCGGCCAGGTAGTTGGCCGCCTCGGCGCGCTCCGCCAGATAGGACGGCTCGGTGACCTCGAGGAGGCCTTGGGCCATCATGTCGAGGTCACGGCCGGCCAGGCCGCCGTAGGTGGAGAAGCCTTCGGTGGCGATGAGCAGCCCGTTGCACTTCTCGGCGAGTTCGGGGTCCTTGAGGCCGATGAAGCCGCCGATGTGGACGATGCCGTCCTTCTTGGCGCTCATGATGCACCCGTCCGCCAGCCTGAATGCCTCTTCGGCGACCTGGCGGGGGGTGCGGTCCTGGTAGCCGGGTTCGCGGCGGGTCACCAGCCAGGCGTTTTCCGCGAAACGCGCGGCGTCCAGGATCATGGGGACGTTGTGACGGCGGCACAGGTCGGCCGTCCGTCGCAGGTTCTCCATGGAGACGGGCTGCCCGCCACCTCCGTTGTTGGTGATGGTCATCACCACGGCCGAAACGGGGGATTCGTCTGCACTCTCGAGCGCCTGCTGGAGAGCGGACAGGTCGATGTCGCCCTTGAAGGGGTAATGGCTGTCGAGGTCGGCGGCCTCGGCGCACGGGAGGTCACGTGCCTGGCAGCCGGTCAGTTCCACGTTGGCTCGGGTGGTGTCGAAGTGGGTGTTCGACAGGACGGTGCCGCCGGGTCTGAGAAGCACGGAGAACAGAACGCGTTCCGCCGCTCTTCCTTGATGGACGGGCAAGATGTGCGGGTAGCCGGTGAGTTCGCTGACGACTGCGTGCCAGCGGTAGAACGAGCGGGATCCTGCGTAGGACTCGTCGCCGTTCATGCCGGCGGCCTGTTGTGCCGCGGAGAGCGCGCCGGTTCCCGAGTCACTCAGCAGGTCGATGGTGACCTCGTCGGCACGCAGGTCGAAGGGATTGTAGGCGACCCGTTCGAGGGCCTCCTCACGCTGCGTCCGAGTGGTGAAGGCCAGGGGCTCGACAACCTTGATGCGGTAGGGCTCCACTTGGGTTCTTCCTTTTGCCTTGCGTGTGCTTCGTGTATGGCTTGCGATGCTTCGTCCCTGCTCAGGGGAGGCTGACTGCTTCCCGCAGGGGCAGGGTCAGAGGCGGGCGGACCGCGTACGCCTCGGAGGAGAGGTAAGCGGTGACGCGCGGCTGCCGGTGCTGTTCGTGTGCCAGCGCCAGGTAGGCGATCAGGCCGACGCCGTCGGTGAGTTTGCGGGGAGTGAGCGCAGACAGGGCTCGGCGGAGAGCCGAGGCGCCCATGCCGAAGGGGCGCAGCAGAGCCGTTGCCCGGGCGAGGGCCTCGCTGTCGTCGCGGACGTAGTCCCGGACGGGAATGTGCAGTGTGAAGCCGCTCGGTGAAGTGGCCTTGCCGTCAGTGAAGGCATGACAGGTGAGCGCGGGCCGCCGTAGGAGCCGCTGTCTCTCTCCGGCCCTCCGACCGGGCGGCTGAACCGTTCCTGCGGCTAGCTGGAAGAAGGTCGTGACCTGGTCTTCCGCCAGGCCGGGCGTGGTACGGCTCACCGCGGCGGCGTCGTCCGCGGACATACGGGGATGCTTGACGTACACCTTGACGCGGGGCGTCGCCCAGCTGCCCAGGTCGAGGGCGATGAAGGGGTAGCCCGCTGCTACGGGAAGCGCGTCGAATGCGTGGGGGTGGCCGAGCCGGCGCAGCGCTTCCCGCACCGTCCGGGCGGCGTTCTCAGGGCCGGCGGCTGAGGGATTCAGATACACCTTGACCCCGGGTACCCCTCCGGGACGCAGCTCCAGCGCGTACCAGAGGGCCAGCGGGCCCTGTGGGTCGGCGGGGAAGAAGAGGTCCTCCACGGCGTCGAGCTGAGCGGTGGAGAAATCCCATCGGGCGGCCATCTCACGGATGACCGACAGGCCGACGCGACCGCTGCCGGCCACGTCACCGACAGCGCAGCCGGGTTCCACCAGCACGCGCAGATGCGGATCGGCGTCCCGGGTGAAGGCGAGGGAGAACTCGACCGGGGTGTGGTCGTCGGAGATGAAGCTGGGCGAAGCCGGCGGCAGGGACAACGGCCGGTGCGCGCTGTCCGACAGGGACTCCATGAGTACCTGGCCGTACGCGATCTTGTCCGCGTCATTCAGCCCGGCGACGGGGGCGAGGCGCACCAGTTGGCCCAGGACGTGGCCGCCGAGCGTGGTTCTACCAGGTCCTGCCGCGGAAGCTGCCCCCGGTGCGGCGGACGTCGACAGTGCCTTCACCGTCCCCCCAACGGCGGTCGGCACCCGGACCGGTGGCCCGCCGGCGTCAGCCACGCGGGCGACCTGCCGGTGAGTGAGGAGCCCCTCGGACACCCGCCGGGAGAGACGGGCATCCGACCGTGTTCTTCACCACGTCCGGGCCTGCGAGCGGGGTTGTCCGGCTGAAGGAGGGACCGTCGCCACCGGGGTGGCCCTGCCACGGATTGATGAACAGGTATGTCGTGGTACCCCACTGTCTCTCCTTCACCTTGTGACAACCCCGAACAGTCCGCGCAGTCCTACCCCAGTGGTTCACTATTCATGCAGCTAGCAACGACCTCGTGTGTCACGTGCGTCACTTCTGTAGCCAGGCGAGGAAGGCGCTCCACCGTCCGGGCCGCTTGGAGTTGCTCTGATCGGTGCCGGACGCCGAGGGCTGCGGCACCTGCGGCCGCAGAGGCGCCTCCGGCTGCTGAGGCTGCGCGGAAACCCGTGGCTTGACCGGGGCGAACCGGACGGGAAGCTGCGCCAACGCCCGGTTGAAGGGGCCCGGCCGCCAGACCAGGCTCTCCTCCGGGACCGCGAGTTCGACGTCGGGCAGTTCGTTGAGCAGATGCTCGATGGCCGTCAAGGTGATGAGACGGCCGGGCTCCTTGGAGGGGCAGGCGTGAGGGCCGGCACTCCAGGCGAGGTGAGCGCGATTGCTGCTGGCTTGGTCTGCCAGAGCGGCGTTGGCGGCGGCGAAGCTCACCAGTACCAGCTCTCCGGCGCGGACCTTGTGACCGGCCACGTCCGTGTCCACGGCCGGGTAGTGCGGCGCGTAGTTGGCCATGGGCGGATTGCGCCACAGAGTGTCGTCGAGGGCTTCGTCCAGCAGTCCGCTGCGCGCGAAACGCTCGTTGGTGAACACCTGGTGCAGGGTGTTGCCGATGAGTCCGCGCAGCGGCTCTGCACCGGCGCCGAGCAGCAGTACGAGTTGGTGAACCATCTCCATGTCGTTCAGCTGCGCCGGATGCTCCATCAGCCAGGAGGTGACGTCATCGCCCGGCTGGGCCCGCTTCAGCGCGACCAGTTCGCCGACGGCCTGGACGAGCACATGGTTGGCCTGTTCCGCGTTGATGCCGTCGAACATGCCGGCGATGCCGAACATGACCCGGTCACCGATCTCCGACGGACAGCCGAAGAGTTCGTTGAACACGAACAGGGGAAGCGGCTTGGCGTAGTCGTTGAGCAGGTCGGCCGAGCCGCGGGCGCTGAACTGGGCGATGAGATACTGGGCGACCCGCTCGACGGTCTGGCTCAGCCGGATGTCGTTGATCCGGGCCAGACTGTCGGTGACGGCCTGGCGCAGCCGCAGGTGCGGGGCGCCGTCGGTGAACATGCAGTTGGGCCGTGGGGCGAGCAGGGGAAGGACCGGGCTGTCGGCGGGTATCCGTCCTTCACCGAGGGCTCGCCAGCGGTGGGAGTCCTTGTGGAAGACGGTCGGATTCTGCAGGAGATCGAGTGCCGCGCCGTAGTCGGTCACCAGGGTCGCTTCCACGCCGGGAGCGAGCTCGACGAGCGAGGCGGGCCCGTGATGGCGCATGTAGGCGTAGAAGGCCTTGGGGTCGGCGGCGAACTGTGCGGTGTGAAGGGGAATCGGCTGGCCGCTGCCGTGCGCGGGGCAGCCGGGTGGTGGAACGGGGGTGGTGGTCATGCGTGCTCCAGGGCGGCGCGTTGCTGCAGGTAGCGAACGAGCGTGATCAGTGCGTCTGTCGACGATCTCTCGTCCCGTGCGTCCATGACGACGACCGGGGTGTCGGGGAGCAGATCGAGTGCTTCGCGCACTGCCGCCTCCGTACGTGCAGGGGTACCGTCGAAGTGGTTGATGGCGATGGCGTAGTCGAGTCCGTGCTCCTCGATCAGATCCATGACGGCGAAGGAGTCCGCGAGCCGCTCGGGATCCACCAGGACCAGGGCTCCCAGGGCGCCGCGGGCCATGTCCTGCCAGAGGTTGACGAACCGCTGTTGTCCCGGTGTGCCGAACAGGTAGAGCACCACGCGGTCGCTGAGCGTCAGCCGCCCGAAGTCCAGGGCGACCGTGGTGGTGGTCTTGCCCCGTACCCCCTTGAGATCGTCGACGGCTTCGGAGACGCGCGTCATGCTCTCCTCGGTGGACAGAGGGGTGATCTCGGAGAGGGTGCTGATGAGCGTGGTCTTGCCGACAGCGAAGTGTCCGACGACCAGGATCTTCACAGCGGTCTGCTCCGCGCCGCTCCGTACGTAGGCATCGTCATCCAAGACGGGCCTTGAGACCATCCAACACCTCCTGCAGGAGTTCTTGGTCGACCAGGCGAGCCCGGGGCACCGGCGCGCGGGTGACCAGGTAGCCGCCCTCGGCGAGGGAACTGAGAAGGACCTTGAGCACGCCCAGCGGCAGACGGGTGTGGCCGGCGATCTCGGCGACGGAGAGGTAGCCGCCCGAGCACATCTCCAGGAGTTGCTGCTCCTCGGGAGAGAGCCGAGTGGGACGCTGCCGCTGGTCGGTGGCCGTCGTGACGAGAGTGATCAGCGAGAACTGATCCTCGCCGGGCAGATCCCGCCCGCCGGTGATGACATAGGGCCGGACTAAATGAGCGGATTCGAGTTCGGACTCAGGAAGGCCATGGTCGGTCATGGGCGGTGACCGATGCCTTCACGGGGAGGTGTCGACAGTTCCTTGCCGAGCTGGCCGACGAGCTGCTGCATGCGGAAGGTGATGTCGGCCATGTCGACCTCGGGTGACGCCGCGACAGCCAGGTACGCGCCGGGTCCGGCTGAGACAAGGAACACCCAGCCGCCGTCGAACTCGACCAGGGTCTGGCGCCACTGCAGGCCGTCGTCGTCACAGAAGAACCCGAGGGAGCGGCTGAGCGACTGCACTCCACTCATCGCGGCAGCGACCCTCTCGGCCGAATCACGCCCGAGCTCCGCAGTACGGGACATCGGCAGTCCGTCGGCGGAGATCAGGACCGCGTGCAGGGCCCCGGGCATCTCCAGTGCGCTGTCGAGCATCCAGGACAGATCAGTATTCACGGGGTCTCAGGTCCTTTGCGTACGTCGGCGCGGTCCGGCTGGCGCGCGAAGTCCGGCAGTGCGGTCCGGCCGCGATCGGTGCCACGCTGGAACGCACCCATGATCGATGCCGTCTCGCTGCTCGAACGAGCGAGCGGGCGAGCGGGTGGCTCACTGTTCGACACGACACTCATACTTCGCTTGCGCCTGCGCTTGGGCAGCCCGTCGGCCGTGGTCCCCGGCACCTCCGGCTCGCTCCCGTTGGAGCCCGGGTCGGTCAGGGCAGCGGCGGGCTTCGGCTCCGGCATGCTGGTGAGCAAGTCCTTCGGCAGGAGAACCACCGCACGGACGCCACCGTAGGGAGAGGCGGTGTCGACCGTCACGCTGAATCCGTAGCGAGCACACAAGGCACCGATGACCGCGAAGCCGAACTGCGGCGGGTTGCCCAGATCGCTGACGCTGGCCGCACGCGCACCTGAGAGGAGGGCCGAGGCGTGGGTCTTCTCCTCCTCGTTCATCCCGACGCCCGCGTCGTCGATCACGATGCAGATGCCGCTCGGCACCGTGCGCACGTTGACCTCGGCCACGGTCTCAGGTGCCGAATAGCTCGTGGCGTTGTCGAGCAGTTCGGCGACCGCGAGCGCAACCGGCTCGACCGCCCGGCTGACCACGGCGAAATTGACCTGCGAGAGGATCTCGACCCGCGGGAAGTGGCGGATCCTCCCCTGAGCGCTGCGAATCACGTCGTAGACCGACGCAGGATCCCGCTGTCTGCCGAGCCAGCCCTGGCACAGCACTGCGATGGACTGCGCGCGCCTGCCGAACTGACTGTTCATGTGGTCGATGTCCAACATGTCCCGCAGAACGGCCGAGTCGCCGTACTTCTGCTGCAACTGGGAGATGGCCTTCTGCTGCTCCGCGGCAAGGCCCTGAAGCGTCCGCATCGCGGACTTCAGCACGGTCTTCGTCGCGTTCTCCGCCTCCTCCTTGGCCTGCCGGACAACCTCGTCGTAACCGCTGCGCAGTTCGGCGATGGTGGCTTCGAGGTCGACGCACTGGCTCCGCAGCCCGGCGTTGGACTCTTCGAGCCCCTGTCCCTCCTGGCGTAAAGCTCTGATCGTCCTACGCTGACGCACAGCGAGCGTGGCCGCAGCAGGGACGCCGGCAACCAACGCCCAGACCGCCGGGTCCTGCAAGTAGTTCGTCATATGACTCTCTTCAAACGACTGGAGTCCAGTTACTGGAACCTGTCCGTGAGGCCCTCGGCGGCGGCCGCACTCGCCGCCCGGACCGCCTCGCCGAGGGCGACTCGTGAAGGGGATGTCCCGCTCGGCAAGTCCAATGACCATATCATTTAGTCATGTTGACTGATCACCAAGTGAGCGCGCGGGTGCCCGGAGGCCGGCGCGGCGGTCAACTCCTGTCGGCGGTCGCCCGACCTCCGTAGTGGTAAGCGGAACGCCGCGGCGCAGCCTGCGCGGTGCAGAACACCGGGTGTCGTCGGCCGCCATCGGGTGGCAGGCGGGCCGCGTTCCCCGCAGCGGGGCGGGCCGTCCGCTCCTCCACCAGAAGGCCCGTGCCGGTGGACTTCGACTCGCCCATCCGATCACGCGATCGCCTCGCACACGTGTACGGCAACGTGTCCGGTCATTCGGACCGGGCTCGCCGTATCGGACATGACGCACGCGGAGTGGGCAGAGCTCCGGCCGCTGCGGTTCGATGCCGGTCTGGGTTCGGGGACGCGGTGGACGGCCCGAGGACTGCTTTCACCGGCAGCTGTTCGACGCGATCCGTTCCCTGGGCGCGGGCGGGACCTCATGGGGCGCTGCCCAGGGACTTCCCGGCTGGGGCGGGGTTTACGGCTTCATCCGCCGCAGGCGCGAGCTGCTGATGCAGTGGCGCGGCGTGTACCGCGACATCGCCCTCGACTGGCCCGACGGCGGCTGGACCGGCGGCCTCGTCGGCTGGTACCGGGACAAGCTCGCTCTGCCCCTCCGGATCGTCGAGCGCATCGACGATCTGAACGGGGTGCGGGGCGCTGTCCAGGCGGTGGGCGGTACAAGGGACGTTCGCGCGGTTGATGGACCCCCGCCGCCTGGACCGGGCCTCGAGACGCCGACCGCCACCTGCGAGGCAGCGATCCCGTGATCGATGGCCGCGCGGACGAGTCGGCGGGTGGCACGGCCCCGGCCCGCCGGCCGGCACTGCGTCCCCCCGACGCCTCCAGCGGGAGCCACCCGCGATCCGCCCGGCGCCGGGCTTTCGACCGTCCCTCCCTCGGCCTTCGCCGACGTCGCTCCAAGGCCCGGCTCCGCCGCGATCTCCTTGGCTCGAAGTGACCGTGCCCCATCGACCGCTGCTGCTCCAGCAACGCCCAGAATCCGGTGACGGCCCAGCCCCAGAACCGTCACCGGCCCCCCTTCCGCCAGGGCGCCTCCGTCGGGCCCGGCACGAGCGCGAGCGATCCTCCGTCCCGGTCCCGCTCCCGGCCCCGGCCCCGGCCCCGCTCCCGGCCCCGGCCCCGGCCCCGCTCCCGGTCCCGCTCCCGGTCCCGGTCCCGCTCCCGGCTCCCGTCCCGCTCCCATGCTGGCTCGGAAGCTCGCGGCCCCCCGTCCGGGGACGGGGATGTTCCGCGCGCCGTTTCCGCCGCGTCGTTGCCGCCGCCCCGCCCTCCTGCAACAGGGCGAAGGATCACGACTGACCGCCGTTCCAAGCGGCAGATGGGCCACGAGCGCGGGACGGTCACCCAAGCGGCACGTGGATCACAAGCGTGGGGCGGTCGGCGCAGTCACGCCTGGGCCGACTGTGCGCGGCGACCCTTCGGGGCGGCGCTCCGCCGGGCTGCGAAATGACACCCACGAGCCGACTGGACCGCACTGGGCGTGCGCCGCTCATCGTGTCACGAGCTGCCGCCCAATCGGCTGATGAGTTCGTTCCTGGTGATCCCGTGCTCCTGGCCCCACGCCGCGGCGTGATCCAGATCAACCGGGTCGGACAGCACGCGCAGAGCTTCCTCCGCTTCCTCCCTGAATCCGGCGTTACGGAGCATGTCAACCACTTCTTGCCTGCTGATCTCCACGGTGACCACTCCGCATTCCGATGTCCGGGAAAGAATGCCCCCCTCACTGACTACCTCCCCGGTCGGCAACGTAACGACCACGGCGACATCGCGCCGGGGATCTCAGCGACTGCTGGAGCGGCGCTGCGGGACCCATGACTGTGCGCGACGGGCAGTCCTCCGAGTAAGTGATATTCGATCATGGACTCGGGACTTACTGACTCAAGGACACTGCCAGATGGCCGCAACTGCCGGGGACTGGTCGAACCGGCGCACTCGTGATCCGCACGAGGCCGGTCTCTGACCAGCTATCGAGTAGCTCCCCTGGGGCCGGCGCGTGCCCGCCACTCCGGATGCTCCGCTTTCCCGGTCCCAGGCCGGCTCGCCTGCCGGACTTGATTTCACCGTCACGACCGGTTCGGGTGAGGATCCTTACTTGGTGGTGTGTGTGGGGTAGACCTGGACGTCGGTGTAGGCGCCCTTGATGTCTCCCGCGTCCGCGGGCCACTTCAGGGTCACGGTGTGGGTCTCGTTCGGGGGCGT